>JBDTTO010000171.1:0-6542 GCA_039930585.1 Gemmatimonadaceae bacterium | reverse complement strand
ATCTACGTGCCCGGCGGGTGGTTCGCGTACCGCACCGGCGCGCCCAACAAGTACCCGGACAGCGCCCGAATCGTCAGCCCCTATCGCGGCAATCAATCCATTGTCGCCCGCGCCTTTCTCGCGCGTCCGGCTTTCAGCAAGCAGACGGAACTGGTTAGCTACTTAAGCGACCTGGGCGTTGCCCCCTCAACTGTTTCCAAAATGCTGGTCGCGCTTGAACAAGACCTGCTGATCACCAAAAAGCCGGACATCCGGGTGGTCCGCCCGGATGCGCTGCTCGACCGACTGCGCGAGGACTACAGCGCGCCGACCAGTCGCCGCAGCGAGAAAGTTCGGCTGCTCGAAAGCGAATCCGCGTGGGCGCAAATCAACAAAAATGCTGCCGAGCCGCGCGTGCGTTATGCGATCTCCAATCCGGAGCGCTACACCGTGCTGCCGCGCAGCTCATCAGCGCTCCGGGTGTTCACAAACGACATCAACGCGCTGCTTACCGATTTGGAATATTCGCCCGACGAACGTTTCCCCACACTGGAACTCATCGAGACCGAATCACGCGTCCTATTCTTCGACAAACGATTCACGATGGATCGCTGGTGGACGTCGCCCATTCAGGAGTATCTGGAACTGGCGAACGGAAGCAAACGCGAAGCGGAAGCGGCAGTGGCCATTCGAAAACAGATTGTCCACGAGGATCAGCCAACGTGAGCAGCGACCCGCTTCGTGATACACTGGTCGATCTCGCACTCATGCTCAAGCCAGATGGAATCGAATTGATTCTCGGTGGCGGTTATGGCCTGGTATTGCGAAGCGAGATGATTGTCCGACGCGAACATTTCAGTCGCTTTGGCATCAATACCATTGTGCGATTCACATTGACTTACTGGCCGCTGACGTACCCGCGTCTCTGATCGCGAATATTCACGGACCGAACGACAAACGACGCCTGCGTCCACACGGCTTCGACAAATTGCACGGCCGGCGAACGCCCGAAGCGGTGACAGTCCAGCGTCTGGCAAGCCGAGTTGACGCGAGTCGCGACGGAGGCGGTGCCTACGTCCTCGTCCCGCATCCGCTGTCATTCATTCTGAACAAACCTCTTCACCTCACGGTACGCGGAGGGAAGTGTACGTCTGGCCGATTACGCGCGAAATCGACAGAACGTCCCAGTTTCCGCCGCTCAGCTTGATCAATTCACGGAAGAACTACGTGAGTTGCTCCGGGTGAAGTGACGGCGTCGGGAAGCGCAGCGGGCAGCATTGCACGAATTATTCACGATCACCTGATCTCAACCGACGCCGTTATTTGCTCCCGCTATCTAAATCGCACCGCGCTACACCTTGTGCGTCGACAACAACAAATTCGTTTCGGAATTCGAAATCCCTTTGATCGTGCGAATGCTCCGCAGTGCTTCATCAAACGTTTCCAGAGTGTCGGTGCCCAGTTCGGCCACGATATCCCAGCGACCATTGGTGGTGTGAAGCGCGCGCACCTCGGGGTAGCCGCGTAACGATTTGAGAATCGCATCGGAGCGGTCGCCCTCAACGCTGATCATCATCACCGCACGAACGCGCTGCGCCGCGGCTTCCGACGTGGTCCGTACCGTGAACCCCAGCAACACGCGTCGCTCAACGAGTTTGTCGATGCGGTTCTGCACGGTGCCGCGCGAGACACCCAATTGGGTCGCCAGCTGCGCGACGGACAGCCGAGCATTTTCTCGCAGCAGCGAAATAAGGCGATGGTCGTGACTATCCACGTGCTGAACCTCCGTTTTTTAATGCTTTGTACATACTGCTAAAGTTAGTTGACTATTTGACATTTTACCAAGCAATGTTGCTAGTCTCTTGTGCTTGTTGCTAACACGAAAACGCGGCACTTTGCGTGTATGACCATTGCCACTCTGAAAGCCCGACCAATGCTGAAACCCACTCAGCGACAGGAAACCGCACAAGGCACCGTCCGGGTCATTGGTGTGCCCATGGACCTGGGGGCCAGCCGGCGCGGGGTGGATATGGGGCCATCGGCCATGCGCCTGTCGCAATTGCCGTCGTTGCTGAAGGCACTTGGGTATGTGATTGATGATAGAGGCAATGTCGCGGTGCCGGATTTCGTCAGCGTGGGGCCGTCACCCGCCGAACGCATTGGGGCAATCGCCAGGGTGTGTGCCGAACTCGCCAAACTCACAGCTGATGCGGTGCGCAATGGTGTGCGGCCGCTGGTGCTTGGCGGCGATCACTCACTGGCCGCGGGATCAGTTGCCGGCACTGCGACCGCGCTCGCTGAGCGTGGTGAACGTTTGGGCGTGATCTGGTTGGATGCGCATGCCGACATCAACACGCCCGAATCGAGTGTCAGCGGCAACGTGCACGGCATGCCGGTCGCGCACCTGATGGGTTTGGGTGATGAGCGATTGTCGCGCATTGCAACGCCCAGTCCCGCGGTACTGCCGGAACATCTCGTATATGTCGGACTGCGCGATGTCGACACCGCCGAACGCGCGCTGATCAAATCGTTGGGCATTCGCGCGTTCACCATGCGCGACATCGATGAGCGCGGGTTACGCGCGGTGATGAGCGAAGCCGTCGCAATTGCTACACGCGGCACCGGTGGCATTCACCTGTCGTGTGACGCGGACTGGGTGGACCCGCGCGACGCTCCGGGCGTAGGCACACCGGTGCGTGGTGGCGCTACGCTGCGTGAAGCGCATCTGGCCATGGAAATCATTTACGACACAGGCACATTGGTGGCGATGGATCTGGTCGAGATCAATCCCATTCTTGATCGAAAAAATCACACCGCCGAACTCGCGGCCGAGTTGATTGCGAGCGCTTTTGGGAGACGCATTTTATGAGTGGAACGGAGAATGCAACGAAAGTCGAGAAGACGCATTTTATGAGTGAAACAGAGACTGCAACCAAAGTCGGGACGACGCATTTTATGAGCGGAACAGAGAGTCCAACTCAAACGATGAGTACAACGGATGCCCTGATTGCCCGCGAAGACACGTGGGGCGCACGCAACTACAATCCGCTGGATCTCGTTATCGAAAAAGCCGAAGGCGCATGGGTGACTGACGTTGACGGTAAACGTTATCTCGACTGCCTGAGTGCGTACTCCGCTGTCAACCAAGGGCACTGTCACCCGCGCATACTCGCGACCATGGTCGAGCAGGCGTCGCGCGTCACGCTGACGTCACGCGCGTTTCGCAACGACCAACTTGGTGCGTTTTGTGAAGAGTTGGCCGAGTTGTGTGGCATGGAAGCGGTGTTGCCAATGAACACTGGTGCCGAAGCGGTGGAAACTGCGATCAAAGCCGCGCGTCGGTGGGGATACACGCGCAAAAATATTCCTGACGGACTGGCAACAATTATTGCGTTCGAAAACAATTTTCATGGTCGCACCACTACCATTGTCGGATTTTCGTCAGACGAGTCGTATCGCGAAAACTTTGGTCCGTTTACGCCGGGATTCATTCTCGTGCCGTATGGCGACATTGCTGCAGTGCGCTCCGCGATGACCGGCCACACGTGTGCAGTGCTCATTGAGCCCATTCAATGCGAAGCGGGCGTGATCATTCCACCTGACGGATTTTTGCGCGAACTGTCTGAACTGTGTACTGCGCAAAACGTTTTGCTGATCGCTGATGAAATTCAGACCGGCCTCGGGCGCACCGGCACCATGTTTGCGTGCGATCATGAGCGTGTGAAACCGGACCTGTATGTATTGGGCAAAGCGTTGTCAGGCGGGTTCTATCCGGTGTCGGCAGTGGTCTCGCGTCGTGACGTGCTTGATGTGTTCGATCCGGGTTCGCATGGCAGCACCTTTGGCGGTAACCCGTTGGGATGTGCCGTGGCGCGCACGGCCATGCAGGTGCTGCAAGACGAGCATCTCGTGGCGCGTTCGGCCGAACAGGGCGCGTGGTTATTGTCGCAAGTGCGCACGCTTAGACATCCGAGTATCAAGACCGTGCGCGGACGCGGACTGATGATTGCCATCGAGTTGCACGAACCGGCGCGTCCATATTGCGAAGCACTCAAAATGCGTGGTGTGTTGTGCAAGGAGACGCATGATACAGTGATTCGACTGTCACCGCCGTTGGTGGTTTCGCGAGAAGATTTGATGTGGGCGGTGGAGCAGTTGCGGGCGGTGTTTGCGTAGAACTCACCACATCCTGGCGCATTTGTTCAGGATGAACGGGGTGCAACGGGTGCATCATCTCGAGACTCAGCGTTCGCCTGCGATTCAGAATCTCCGACACGCGCCCGGCGATCCGAGAATGCTCTCCAGATCGCACCGAGTGAGCCCTCGTTCTTCCATCGAACTGGGGCAATGTTCATAACGTGCTCTCGATGGTTTTGGATGGCGTCCGCATCAGTCGCATCGTATTCGCGATGTGTTCCAACGAACCGAACCTGCACGACGCGATAGCCATAGTTTATGCGCGTGACGAGCCCGAATCGGTTGCCACCAAGGCTGAAAACCACGCGGCCGCTCTTGAGAATGGAGGCATCGCCAAAGTCGGCCTTGAGCGCGGATTACCGCAAAGTTGGCTATTTCATTTCGCCTCCTTGCAGCAATCCAAGTTAGTGGATGCACGAAAACTCCGACCCGTGTCTCCAGTATTCCACTCTGGCCGAGTGAGTGTGTCTGGCGATAGTGTTGTTTGGTGCGAGCGTGCCGCAGGCCACGATATCTCCCACCCTTCCAACAATGTCTTCTCGTTCCGCGTCCGTAGTCGCACTTGTTGCGTCGCTCATTATGTCGGCGGTTTTCGCACCTGCGGTGACACTGCTTCCCGCGCAGGCGCGCGCGACAGTCCCGTGCGTCACTCCAACCACGCCCTGCGAACGCTGGCTCACCTATGGCGCCGGCCCCGCGCGCTCAATGGTCTACGCCACGCATCCGCTGGCCACGCGCAACACAACGGTCACGCGCGCACTCATCATGATTCACGGCGCCAGTCGCAACGCCGATCATTATTTCGCGACTGCAACCGCTGCAGGTTTTCTCGCGGGTGCGTTGGACAATACGGTAATCATTGCGCCGCACATCATTGCCGGGACGGACAAACCGCAGGCGAATGAAGTGTTGTGGCCGTCCAGCGGCATCAACTGGCGCAGTGGCGGATTTGCGTCGTCGGACCCAACGATTACATCGTTTGATTTCATCGACGAACTGGTTCGCAAACTTGCGGACAAAAGAATATTTCCCAACCTCACCAAAATTGTCATCGCTGGACACTCGGCCGGCGGGCAGGTTGTGACGCGTTACGAGATGGCGAACAAGGTGCACAACACTGCGGGCGTCAGCATCACGTACGTTGTCGCCAATCCGTCAAGTTATGCGTGGCCGGCGTCGGTTCGACCACTGCCAACGGGTGATGCAAATCCGTTGGACGCGTACAAAGAATCACTGGGCGACGATGGCGAGAAAGTGCACGCAAACTTCAGCTATGGCGCGTTTGATTCCACGAAAGCGCCGACGTTTGATCGCTGGCCCGCCGGCCTGCAGGAATTGAGTGGGTACACCGCCAACATGAGTGCGGATCAGCTACGCAAACAGCTGGTCGAACGCCAGGTCACGTACCTGTGGGGTCAGGTTGATGTGTTGCCGCTTGGCGGATTTGATTCGTCACCGTCGGCGATGGCGCAAGGCCCAACGCGTCGCGCGCGCGGTGAAGCGTTTTTCAAATATGTGAACGACACAATGGGCGCCAAACACAGCGCATTGATCGTTCCGGAATGTGGCCATAACGATCGCTGCATATTTACGACCGACATTGTGTTTCCGGTGATCTTCCCAAATTAACGATTTTGGCGCTTTTCTCTGTGTCTCTGTCAACCCCACTCCGCTAGCTATCACGCTGAAAGTACTCGTCGGTTTCGTTACGATCCCTACGCGCCATCATCACGCCTGGCTGTTCGCGCGCCCAATCCGCCAATCTGAATTGGTCCGATTCAGAAGTGCCGAGCATTGATACGATGTATCCGGCGGTCACGCGCGATTCCGGAGCGTGCTGCCACTGAATGCCGCTGCCATAAATTTGGAATCCCAATTCCTTGGCGCGTTCAACCAAGGCGTGAAACTCGGATTCGCGATGCGCGCCATCAAACGCCACCATGATTGACGATCCGGCGGGAGTCTGCTGAAAATCCCAGTCGCCGTACGGCCGAAACGGCTCCGTCCATGTGCTTTCGTCGCCAGGTATCCAGTGCGCCGGCATGTCCGGATGCACATCACGCCACGTGGCGCCAACCGGCAATGATTGCAACACTTCCAGATATTCGCGCAACCCTTCCAGCGTTCCCGCCAGATTGGGATACGGCGATTCAAACATGTTGAGTCCGATGCGTGCGTATTCACGATCGATGGAATCTGAAATTGATTTGGCATCCATGTACTTCTCCCGACAGTTACCGTGAACAACATCCGTGTTGAAAATGTAAATCGGAACTTCGTCGGCATCAAATTTCAAATTTTATCCGCGCATCGCTGAAGGAAAAACCGTCGCACACAGATCTCAACGCTACGGAATTCTTCACGCG
>JBDTTO010000170.1:0-6552 GCA_039930585.1 Gemmatimonadaceae bacterium | reverse complement strand
GCCGCGCGACCGTCCGTCGGTCAGCGCTCGCGCAACCGACTCGCCCATCGTTTCATCCTTCACGCACTGCGCTTCGTAGTAACGTTGCGACGTTGCCGCTGCGGACTGGGCAAGTTTCTTGAGCGAATCTTCGCTGACGGATGGCCCGGCTTGCGGCGCGCCGTGTCCGGCGCTGTTCATGGCTTCGCCAAACCACGACTTGAACAGTTTTCCGTATCGATCATCCGGGCAGGAAATTTCAGCGGCAACCTGTTTGGTGCGAACTTCCGTATTCAACGTGTCGAACGCTTTCAATCCACTGCGCGACACGACGGATGCAAGCGGTCGTGGAATGTTGGCCGCGATCACCGGCCACTTCTGTGCTTTGGCCAATTCAATCAGCGGTCGATAATCGGGGCCGTAGTTGGGCCACGGATGCGACACAGCCAGGAACGATGCTTCATCACGCGTTCCACTGAGATACGCATTGAGTGGTTCCTGCACATCACGCTCGAACATTTCAAGCGACAACGTCACAGGCCCACCGGTCGACGCACGACGCCGCGCGATGCCTTCCATCAACGCGAGTTCCATGACATGCCCCGGTGTGTTGTCGTGCTGTTCACCGACAAACACGATGTCCATTCCGTTCGCGCGCTGTACCAACGTTTCGAAGTCGATCCACTTGTTCTTGCGTGAATCGTACACGCGATTGGGCACGTAACTCGCTGCCGCCGCTGGTTTCGCCGCGGCAGCAGCTGTGCGCGTCGGCGCTGCAGTTTGCGCACTTGCACCGTTCGCTCCGGCAGAGACGCCCGCCAGTGCAAACGCACTTGCAAGCAGCATGCGCGAGCTTGCTCCCGAGCTACTCCCGCCGCCAGGCGTTTGCCGGGTACTCGGCACGGGCCGTGGATGCATCATGTTTCGAGTTGTCTTGAGGGAATTCGGGGAAACGTCTTCGCCGGACTTTTGCTGGCGAACCCCAACGTGCATCGACCGATCAGCCTGCGCGCGAACAATTGGTTGATCGCGCCAACCGGTGCGTTTAAAATCTCGTGCGGATTCCCGCAGTCAAGGTGCGTCCGGGAACAACGGTGATGTTGTCCGGCTCGCCGCGCTGGATGTTGAGCAGATTGTCGCCCGACATCGTAAAGGTAAAAGCCCGCGAGAACGCGTACGACACGTTGCCCCGTATGCGCGTCGCACCATTGTACTCACGCCAGTAGTCGCGCAGGCGGAGCCCTGTAATCATCTTCGATTCAAAGCCCGGCACCTTGCTCTGTTCGGCCAGGCGCAATTGATCGTAATTGATCCAGTCCATCGCGCGTGCAACCGTCCATGACGTGGACCAGCGCGATGTGGAATACGCGGCCTGCAAACTGAAAGTGCGCGCCGGAACTTCCAGCATGCGATCACCGCGCAGCAACTCACCACCGTACCGCGCCGCAACTTGCTGCACTCGGCTATCGACAAAAGAGGCGCCCGCTTGCAACGACAGGCGCCCGAGCATCGACGTTGCCTGTAGCTCCCATCCGCGGTTGGCAATGGCGCCAACATTTTGCAGTTCGTACGTGATGCCCTGTTCTGCCTGTTGACCGTAAATTCGCGTTGTCATTGGCATGGCGACCGCTTGAATCAAACCGGTGGCGCGTTGATCAAATCGTGTAACGTGAAAACCGAGCGAGCTGTTTACGGTAATGTCGGCGCCAAACTCGATTCCGGATTGTATTTCGGGCTCGAGATTGCGAAGCGAGTTCAGTGAAAGCTGCGAACTCGGATTGGACATCAATCCGGAGCTTTGTCCACCCATCCACGTAGCTGCGCGTAACGCGCTGGTTGACGGACGAATGCCTTTGCCGTAAGACGCACGCAGTTTAAGCGACTGGCCGTTGCTTTCCTTCACATAGGCAGCACCAAGCATCGGCAGGAAATTCATGCGAGCTGATGATGCGAACCCTGTTGTGCGTTCCATACGTCCACCAGCGGAAAGAAACACGCTGTTGTGCAGGCTGCTGTTGACTTGCGCGAGCAATCCGGCCGTGTTCGACCATACGGATGTCACATCAGCCAACGATGTTGCGGAAAGCGATAGCTCGCCGGCGCGCAGCTCTTCGTGTGTTTCGATTTGCTGCCGGGTCGCGGCGTGTTCGGCGCCCAGGGTGATGGTCGTGGTGTTGTTCGCGTCATCGGCGCCAAGTCGCGCGACGCTTCGGAATGACAAAGTTGTACGATCGGATTCGCTGTGCGGGCGCGGCGCAGAATCGCTGTGGAGGCGAACGGGAACTCCCTGTGTGGCCATTCCGTCCATCCGATAACCGTCAGCGCCTGCGACCAGCGTGTGGGTCCATCGCGCGTTTTGCATGAACGTGCTTGTCGTTCCAACTGTGTACTGCCGCAACGACTGCGTCGAGTCAACGGGAACGGTTGGCAGGCGTTGCACACGCGCACTGCTGTCGTTCGCCATCTGGGGTTTTGTGTCGCCACCGGTGCCACTCTGATGCTGGGCAAACGCGACGTTGTTCATCGTGTTGAGCGTCGCCGCGTTCGAAGCGGACACACCGGTTAGCAGTGGGCTGGACAATGCACCAGCATCCTTGGCAGCAAACCGTGCAATTCCAGTAAAGACTGTGCGTGAGCCGACGAGGCGCACATCGCCTTCTGTCAGCAGGGATTGCGCGGCACCACCGGGGATATAGTTGCCGACCGTACCGACGTTCACGCCGACGCCGAACGTGCGACGACCACTGCCTGCCCGCACACCAATCGAATGATCTTGCACGAACGCACCGCCATTGGCGTAGTCGCTGCTCGAAAAACCGGCGCGAGTCTGCACACTGCTGATCGGTTGTCCGCTGTGTGCGCCGTCATGGCGCGAAATAATGTTCACAACACCGCTGATCGCGTCGGCGCCGTACAATGCTGCGCCCTGCGGTCCGCGAATAATTTCAACGCGATCCACGCGGGAGGGATCGATTTGTGTGAGGACTAACGGGTTCGCGACTTCAATGCCGTCGTAGTAGATCTTGGGCGCTGTGACGCCAAAGGAACTGGCGCCGCGTACGCTGCCACGTCCAATGGTTGATGATGGCGATTGCGTCCACATCCAGATGCCGGGAACGGCACCGTCAAGCGCGGCAGCCAATGAAGACGCATCGCTTCGCGCGAGTGAGGCACCGTCGATCACTTCCAGTGCGAACGGCGAGCTGCGTTTCTTTCCGCCATCGGCCGTGCCGGTGACAACGATTTGATCGAGCTGCGAGATCGTATTCAGCTTGTCCGGAACTGGCTCGCTGACTGTCGGCCCGCGCGAGGGTGCGAGAACGACGTTGTCACCATCAATGGCGAGTGGGCGAAGCGCAGTGCCGCGTAGCAACTCCGTTAGAGCAACGCCGGCAGGCACCTTGTCCAGATCCAGACACACGCGCTTGTCGCGCGGCAGCAGGTCAACGCTGTACGTCAATCGTACACGTGACTCCGAGGCAATTCGGTCAAGGGCCACACGCAGCGGTACTTCAGCCTGATTAACCGTGATCGCACGATCGAGTGGCGATCCGTAAAAGCGCGACAAACCTTCGGCGGAGATGGTCGAACGCGATAAACACGACGGCGTTGCGGACGCCGTCGTGCTGGATCCCATCATCAGTGCCACGAAGCCGGTTATTGCGCTCGCGACCACAGTCTTGCGCCCCTCAAGCCTCATGAACAGCCGTTGTACTCCGCGTTTCTAAATCAGTGTTTGGGACGATCCCCCGATCGTTCGACGAACAGTGTATCTCCACGCTGGATCACCACTCCGCCCCACGAGAACGCCAGTTTCTCGGCAAGCTTGACAGCGGGTTCGTTCGTGGCCCCTTGCGTAGTAATCGTCGGCGTTGCCAGCGTGGGATCGCGCACTATCAGTTCCACACCATACCAGCGACGCAGGTCCGCCTGCACTTCCGCCAACGGCGCATCGCGGTACACCAACTTCCCTACAACCCACGCGGCCTCGTCCGGCGTCACCGATCCACGTTCCGAAAGCACGGTGCCGTCAGCACGCAATCGCCCGCGGTCGCCCGCCAGCAAATTGACAGCAGCACCCACATGCGTAGCCGTCGAGTCGCTGAGCGAGACCGAACCTTCGGAGACCGCCACCACCACTCCTGCACCGTCGACGGCCTTAACCGTGAAAGTAGTCCCAAGATCCCGGATCACTGCCGAGCCCGAGCGAACCGAGAACGGTCGCCTGGCGTCGTGTTTTACCGTGAACTGACCAGCGCCCTGCAGTTCGACGTTGCGTTGACCGTTTCCGTAATTGGCAGCGACGATCAGCCGGCTTCCGGCGGCCAGAATGACTTTGCTGCCATCGGACAGTACCACCGAGTCGCTGGTACCAACCGGGGTGTTATAGGTCAAAACAGCGGCTTCAGTCTTCAAACCGGACCGCCAGTTGGTGACCGCCACTCCGGCCACCAGCGCCGCTGCGGCAGCCCAACCAACCTTGGACCAGCTGTGAGGACGCTTCATCGCGATCGCAGGCGTGCGGTTGGACCTGGCTTGTCTTGAAACCGTTAACGCCGGCGCAGTAGAAGTCGTCAGCATCTGTGCATGCACACGCCGAAGCGCACTCTCCACATCGATAGGCCGACCAAATGGCAGAGCACTACCTGCAGCGTTTCCGCCTGCGGCAGTGTCGGCCAGCTGCGCGTCCGCGATGCTTGGCGGCAACAAGGCGTCAAGCGAGGCGACAACCCGCGCATCGTCTGGATGCTCACTCAACCACAGGCGGGCATCTGCGGCTTCGCCGGCAGAGGCCTCACCAGCCAGGAAACGCGCGATGGCGTCCCACTGGTCGGGAGTGTTGGCGGGGTCTGATGGTCGGGGATGGTCGGTCATTGTCCTCAGGACACCGCACGGGAAAAACACCCTATTGCGCCCAACGTCCCTTTGGCCCACAAGACGTTGGCGTTGGCAACCACGGTAGTATACTGCCTGAATAATGCCCGCGCCTCTCTCCCGACTCCTCCCAACACGACTCGCCGCACGGCGACACTTCGTTCGGCGCATGCGCACCCGATTCCGCTGTGACTGATGCCGAAATCCTGGCCGGTTTGCGGCGCGGTGACACATCGGCATTCGACAACATCTTTCGCGATTGGTATCCACGCCTCGTACTGATTGCTGATCGCATTGTGGGTGAGCGTCAGGTCGCGGAAGATCTCGCGCAGGACGTGTTCCTTGAATTGTGGCGTCGCCGCGAAACGCTCGCGCTTGAAACGACGGTGCACGCGTACTTGTTGCAGTCCGTGCGCAATCGTTCGCTGAATCATTTGCGACATGTGCAGGTGCGCCGGCGCAGCATTCCCGATGTGGTCGAGATGTCCGGCAATTCCACGCCCGCCGATGCTGAAACTGTTGCGGGCGAACTTGCCGTTGCCATCGAGAAAGCGATGCAATCGCTCACACCACGTTGTCGTGAAGTGTTTCAGCTCAGCCGTGAACGCGGGCTCAAGTATGCCGAGATTGCGACGCAACTGGGTGTGTCCGTGAAAGCAGTGGAAGCACAAATGGGAAAAGCGTTGCGAACAATGAGAGAACAGTTGGCGCCGTGGTTACCCGAGAGCGATTCGTTGTAGTGAGCTGGTTAAGTTGTCTTGACTTTGCGTATTGCAGCAAAGCTCCTGAGTGAAGTGTTCACGTTGCTTTTGATACAAATGTTTGAAACTGCGTACGCCACATTGCACGCGATACATGTAGGGTGCCAGAATTATTGCGTGTCCATTTCGCCGAACGCCAGCGCGAACACGCACGGTCGTTGCGCACTAGTTCTGGCCAACTCATGAGTAACCGACGATGTCACGATCTTTGATCTTTGTATCGTCTGCTGCGCTGCTGTTGGTTGCAGCGTGTGGCGAATCAACCACGCAGGCATCAGATCACATGCTGCTGGGCAGTGCGTTCAATTCGACACCAGCAGGATTTGATGAAGTGCAATCCAGCTTCGCATCAACAACCGATGGCGACGGCGCAGGTGGCCCGGGCGTTCCGTGGATGCCCGATGCGCGCGGTGGACGTGGCGGCGGACGCGGCGGTCCGGGAATGGGCGACTTCATGGGCGGCGGATTCGGCCCAGGATTTCTCGGCGACATGGGAGTCGGTCACGGATTTGGACACGGCCCGTTTGGCGGCACTGCTGTCGATGCATCATGCACGTTCTCCGCAACAACTGGCGACGTGACATGCGCTGCCGAAACACACGGCGGACTCACAACTTCCCGCATTGCGACGTACAAAACTGCAGCGGGCGTTGCGCAGGCCAAACCGGACAGCAATACCAACTCTACGCGGTTGCGCATTACGGTTGCGGGAACGCGCACACGACGCGACAGCGCAACCGCCGTCATTTCGCACAACAGTGATCGCACCGTAACCGGACTCGCGGTTGGCAGTGCTGCCCGTACGGTCAACGGAACTTCAGCGGGAAGTGAAAACACAACGGGAAAGAATGCGTCCGGCGCAGCGTTCACTTCCATTCGTGTTGCCGGAGATACCGTTAAAGCACTCGTCATTCCCGTTGAGGATGGCAAACCAACG
>JBDTTO010000169.1:0-6554 GCA_039930585.1 Gemmatimonadaceae bacterium | reverse complement strand
CCGCGACAGGCCGAAAGCCTGCGCGGCGCGACGCCTGCGCAAAGAATAACGCGCGCTTTCTAGAAGGCGAGCTTTACTCCAGCGCTAAGCGCCCAATTGTGCGCAAGGTTTCCGTTCGCCTTGAAGCCCACTGCTTCCTGGGAATCAAAGCGACCGATGTAGTCCCTTGCCTGCAAACGCAGTGCAACACTGCGCGTCATGCGCATATCCACACCTACCCCTGCGATATACGCCAGGTTCGTGGATTCAACATCAAGCAGTGAATTACTGATCTTGCTCGTAATGCCACCGATGCCGCCTTGTACAAAAGGCGCGATGCCGGAGTTCTGCATTCCGGTCAACCCGCCAAGCTCGAGTGCCGCATCGTACATCCAGCTTTTGTTGTTGCCAACGCGAACCCCACCCACCAACGGCAAACCGACGTTCAGGTCCCCTGACGAGTATGCGAGGTTTGCTGTAAGGGAGACACCCTTCATCAGCGGCACCCCAACCTGTGCGCCCGCAACCGGAGCACTGGCCGGAGTAATGTCGGTTCCCAAGGGACCGTCGTACCAGGCGGTATGCATGACGTAACCCGCGTACGGCGCTATGAAGCCGCCGGATAACGCGGATTGAGCGTTTGTAGTTGCAGCAGCGGTGAGCGCTGCGATGATCGCGAGTGAGACGGAAGCACGGACAACGGTAGAGCGCATGAAAACCTCCAGTAGGTGTACGCCAATTACAGTCGCACACCCCGGGCCGATTTGGCCCGTACACCTAAACCATTCATTGACAACGCTTTACGAATTTCCAGCTGTCTTGAGGAAGTGTTCAGTGTCCACAATCAGGGACGCTCAATTGGATCACGAAAGCCACTGGCACGATGCGAGCCATCACAAAACGGCTTTCGCCGCGATGCGCCACAGCGACAGAGCGCGAATCGCTCGTCAACCAGTATTTCCTCACCAGGTTCGTTGATGATTCGAGCGGCGCCCCGCACGTAGAGCGGACCGTTTCGCATGGCCTTCACACTCACGTCTTCCGCAGGCAGCGAGACCGGTTCGTCGTTGAGCGCGACATGTAACGCACCGGTCGGGCAACGTTGCACCGCCGCAATCACATCGTTGGCGCCGGCGCGCTCTGGAGTAATCCACGGACGCGCCGACGCATCAAATACCTGCGGCAAATGACGAATGCATTCCGCCGCGTGGATGCACCGGCGCGCGTCGAACGTTACGCGCAATCCCTCGTGTTCGTACACCTGCAACAGTTTGCTCATCGATCGATTGTTGCGTGTTCTGGAGTGATGCCAAGGTGTTGCTACTTTGCATCCGGTGGCATGTGCGGCCCCTTCAGCTTTACGGGACTCTGCTTCGTGCGTACGCGAATGTTCAGCATTTCCACCAACACGCTGAATGCCATCGCTGTGTACGTGTACCCCTTTGGAATGTGTTGACCAAATCCGTCGGCAACGAGGTTTGTTCCAATGAGGACGAGAAAGGAAAGCGCGAGCATTTTGATTGTAGGATGCCGGTCAACAAATACGCTGATGGGACCCGCGGCACCAAGCATGATGCCAAGCGCAACAACGTTAGCCGCAATCATGATGGATACTTCGCTTGCCATGCCAACGGCCGTGATGACTGAGTCGAGCGAAAACACGATGTCGATCACCATGATTTGCGCGACCGTCATCCAGAGCGACACCGCAGGCTTGGTATTGCCCTGCGTTTCGTCTTCGCCTTCGAGCTTGTGATGTATTTCGAGTGTGGCCTTTCCGATCAGAAAGAAACCGCCGATCAGCAGAATCAAATCACGACCGGAAAAACCATGACCGACTGCCGTGAACAAAACGGCTTCGAGACCCATCACCCACGTGATCGATAAAAGCAGTCCAACACGGGTAACGAAGGCGCCCAGCAAGCCGAGTCGTCGGGCGCGCGGCTGTTGCGCCGTTGGCAACTTGCCGCTGAGTATCGAGATGAAGATGATGTTGTCGATGCCGAGCACAATTTCCAGCGCCGTAAGCGTCAGGAGACTGAGCCAGGCGTTGGGATCGGAAAACCAGTTCATGCGAGTAGGATCAGGGGCGGAATGGCGGGATTCCTGAAGCTGACACGTCGTCTGGAGAGCAACAACTGTGCTTTCGAAGGATCTGACAATCGGTCGTATCGTTTTCTGAACCGATGCGTGAGCTGAAGATGCTGAACCAGCTGACGATGTGCGACGCTCCCTCGGGTGGCTAACTTCACTGGGATGCCAAGTTCACACACTCCCAAAAGAGCCATCGTGCTGCTTTCCGGCGGACTCGATTCCGCCACCGCTCTCGCCGTCGCTCGTCGCGATGGCTTTGAGCCGTACGCCATGACATTTCGTTACGGCCAACGCCACTCCGCAGAGATCGAGGCAGCGCGACGCGTTGCCGCCGCGCAGGGCGTTGTAAAACATCTCGTGGTCGATATCGATTTGCGCCAGTGGGGCGGATCGGCGCTCACCAGCGACGCCGTGGTACCGAAAGATCGCGACGTCATCACGCCCAGTGATGAGATTCCGGTTACGTACGTGCCCGCGCGAAATACGATTTTTCTTTCGTTTGCGCTCGCCTGGGCCGAAACCGTTGATGCGACGGATCTCTTCATTGGTGTCAACGCATTGGACTATTCGGGTTATCCGGATTGCCGTCCCGAATACATCGCGGCCTTCGAAGCGATGGCGAATCTGGCCACACGCGCGGGCGTCGAAGGCACGTCGCGGTTGGTCATTCACGCGCCGCTGCAGCAGCTCACCAAGGCCGACATCATTCGCCTGGGCAAAACGCTGAACGTCGATTACTCGCTCACAACGAGCTGCTACGATCCCGCCGAAGACGGGACGTCGTGCGGGCACTGCGATGCGTGCCAACTGCGTCTCAAAGGATTTGCCGAGGCGGGCTCGGTTGATCCGGTCGCGTATGTGGGGGCCCGGTAGCGTGTACACGGTCAAGGAGTGTTTCTACACGCTGCAGGGTGAAGGCACGCACGCGGGGCGGCCGGCCGTCTTTTTACGGTTTTCTGGGTGCAACCTGTGGACGGGCCGTGAATCCGATCGGGCGAGCGCCGTCTGCACCTTCTGCGACACCGATTTTGTCGGAGTTGGCCCGGATGGCGGCAAGTTCAAGACGGCGACTGAGTTGGCCGCGTTCGTCCTGGCACACTGGCCCGCGCATGCATCACCACGTGACGTTCGGCCGTTTGTGGTGTGCACTGGCGGAGAGCCACTGCTGCAACTCGACCAGGCTGCCGTTGACGCCCTGCATGAGGCCGGTTTTGTGATTGCCGTGGAAACCAACGGCACCCAACCGGCGCCCGACGGCCTGGACTGGATTTGCGTGAGCCCAAAAGCCGGAGCCGCTCTGGCGCTCACAGCTGGGCACGAGCTGAAGCTGGTTTTCCCGCAGGAGCTGGCTCGCCCGGAACGCTTCGCGGCGCTCGATTTTCACTCGTTCATGCTGCAGCCAATGGATGGGCCCGACTCGGCCGCCAATACCCAGGCGGCTCTGGCTTACTGCCTGGCCAATCCGCAGTGGCGCCTTTCGATCCAGACTCACAAGCTGCTCAACATCCGCTGATCTCGGGGGTCAGGGCATTGGGGCGTCGGAGGTCGGATTTACGGCGGGGATCAGGGGGTCAGACTCAGAGGTCGGATTTACGGCGGGTATCAGGGGTCAGACTCCGAGGTCGGATTTACGGCGGGGATCAGGGGGGCAGACTCGGAGGTTGGAAACAGCCAGCGCTGAAACGCTCAGGTTGGTCGCCCGACAGACCGAAACTTTCCCATGGCGTGACGGCGACCCCTCGCGCTGATGGAAGGTACCGGGTCCTTTCCTCGCTTCCCCGCGACTCGCCTCCACGAGTCATTCCCTGAAAACCGCCACCCCCCCAACGTGAACTACCGCCTTCGCTTGATCGCGACTGTAGCATTGTTGGGCGTAATGGCAGTTCCGGGAGTGAAGGCAAATGCGCAGGTGATTGAACCGCCCGCAGTAACGGTGACGAACCCGTTTGCGGGAATCAGCGCTTCGCTGCAATCGTTTCGCGATTCATTGGTTTCGCGTGCACGCGCGCAGATCGGAACACGTTACAAGCTTGGCGGAACAGCACCGGAACGCGGATTTGATTGCAGTGGTCTCGTACGCTTTGTAGCGAAGGCGTTTGATATCACGCTGCCCCGCACCGCACGCCAGCAGGCGAAAATGGGCGTCGCAATCCCGAAAGATCTTGCGGCAATGAAGCCCGGTGATCTGCTCACGTTTGGTCGCGGCTCCATGATCTCGCACATTGGCATTTATGTTGGCGAAGGACGCATGGTGCACGCGAGTACGACTTCGCACAAAGTGATCGAGACGTCATTGGTTGGCACGCGCTCACCACTCATCAAGCAGTGGAAGGGCGTGCGTCGCATGGCTGAAGGTACGAGCGTCAAGTTGCGCGACAGCTTGTTGGCCATGGTCGATTCGCTTCCCTGATTGTTCGCACGCGGCCTGACCGCGAAAACAAAAACAACATGGATCTGTTACTGAGGGGCCGCGGCGCAAACATCAGCGCACGAGCCCCTCTCTGGTTATTGCGACTGTGCGGCGCCGCCGCCGGATTTGCGATTTTTGTTGTGGCCGATTTGCTGGGTCTCACTGACGTGACCGGCTTCTCCGCGATGTTGTTAAGCAGTTGTGCGCTGGTATTCGGTGCGCTCATCGCACCAACTGCGTACGGTGCTGTGCTGTGGTTAGCGCTTGGAGTACTGGTTTCGATCACGATGGTGGTCGGACTCACGCCCATCATGCATTCTGCGGCCCTGCATTACGTGCGACGCGATGCGCGCAATGATCAGGTTGACGCCGTCGTGGTGTTGTCGGGCACGATGACGGCGGATGGTTTGTTAAGCGGTGCAGTGATGACGCGTCTGCTATCCGGCATCAGCGAAGCTCGGCGACGAAACGTGCGAACCATTGCGCTGTCCATCATCGACGAGACCGACGGACAACGCCGAGTAACAACAGAGTCGGATCAAAAGGCGTTGATGTCGCTGCTCGCACCTGATCTCGCCGTGGAGTTTGTGCGCAACGTGAAAAGCACACACGATGAGGCCCTGCAGTTTGCAGCGCTGGCGCAAACGCGCCGATGGCAGCGCATTGTACTTGTCACATCACCACTGCACACCCGGCGAAGCTGTCGCACGTTTGAAGTTGCGGGATTGCCGGTCGTGTGCGCGCCAGGTCAGGCGCGTGAGTACACGTTGTCGCTGGAGGGCGGAATGCACTCGCACCTGAACGTATTTCGCGATGTGATGTATGAAACTGCGGCGACGCTGGTGTACAGCGCGCGGGGATGGATGTGATGCGCGAGCTCGTCCTCGTTCCTAACGAAATGTCGCGTTCCTATCAGTTCGGGAATTCTGACCGTAAATGGTGACGTTACTCACTTACAGTTGGTGCCTGTTTCTACTACGTTTTTCGTCGTAGGACTCCTCTTTCCCACTCTCATGTTTCGTATACAAATGCCCCATACGTTCAGCGGTCGCGCTGCATTCGGCGTCCGTCACGTGGTGGCCGTGGTTCTGCTGGGCAGCCTGCTAACGGGTTGTAAGGACAAGGCCGCGATTGCGCGCGCCGACACCCTCTCCTTGCAATTGGCAGCGGCCAACAAAACGCGTGACTCGCTCAGCACTTTGCTGCAGGGCACGTCCGCCGATAAAGATCGCGCCCTCGAGCAGGTGGTCGAAGCAACGAAGTTTGCCGATCAGGTGGATGCCGAGTTGCGGCAGGTGCGCAGTTTGACCGGTAAGGTTGCTGTTGGCACGACCGATGAATCCGGCAAGACTCAGGCGGCCAGCGCGCAGCAGGACATTCTCGCTCGCCTCAAGACGCTCCGTCAGCGCCTCGCGCAGCGACAGGCGCAGGTGGCCGCGATGCTGGATACAGTCAAGCGTTTCCGTTCTGATTCATCAGTCGCGGTAACGTTGCTGGCGGATCTGCAAACGCGCCTTTCACAGCGTGACAAGGAAATCGGACTCGCGCAGGACGAAGTGAAGGCACTTCGTACGGACATCGCGACGCTGACCACCGAGAAGGCGGTGTTGAAAGACACGGTAACCGCGATGGACAAGCGCGAGAACCATGTGTTCTACGCGGTAGGTACGCGCAAACAGTTGCTGACCGACGGACTCGTTACCGAAGAAGGTGGTTCGCGCGGCTTGTTGATCATGAAGCTGGGCAAGACACTCGTGCCCGCGCGCGCCCTTGATGAACACAAGTTTGTGAGCGCAGATCGTCGCGAAGTTTTGACGATTCCTCTGCCGCGCGCGGACAAGTCGTATCGCATTGTGTCACGTCACGATGTCGGACTTATCGAAATCGCCAAGAAAGAAAAAGACGGAAGCTTTCGTGGCGAATCGATTCGCATTGTTGATCCGGCCAAGTTCTGGGCCGCCAGCCGCTATCTGATTATTTCCGAGAAGTAGTCAAACGCAGCTGAATAGCTGAATAGGCGTCTGAGGTGCGTTCGTACCTCAGACGTTGCGGAATGGCGGAGAATGCGGCT
>JBDTTO010000168.1:0-6564 GCA_039930585.1 Gemmatimonadaceae bacterium | reverse complement strand
AACGCGCGGCCGCAGTCGCATTTATTTCGCCGCAGTTGGCCACGTTAATGGAGGATGCACCCTCGGGCGCGCTCTGGATCAACGAATCCAAGTACGATGGTTACCGCATGCAGGCGCACTGCATCAATAGCGAAACAATTCTCTATTCGCGAAGCGGCCTTGATTGGGGACACAAGTTTCCTGAAATTCGCGACGACGTAAACGACGTATTTTTGGGTCGCCAGGTTGTACTCGACGGTGAAATTGTAGTTGGACCGCGCGGAACGTCATCGTTCCACGCGCTGCAAAACGCACTCAGTAACGAAGACACATCAATGGCGCGGTACATGGTCTTTGATGTGTTGTTTTACGACGGGTTGGACTTACGCCCGCTTCCGCTGCGAGAGCGACGTGCGGCGCTTGAAACTCTGCTCGAGGCCTTCCCGGCGAAAAGTCGCGTGCAGATCAGCAAGGTCCTGCGAGGAACCGCAGCCACAGTGTTGGCCAAAGCCTGTTCAGTTGGCGCAGAGGGTATCATCTGCAAACGTATTGACTCAGCCTACACGTCCGGCCGCGGACAAAACTGGGTCAAGGTCAAGTGTGGAAAGCGTCAGGAATTTGTTGTTGTTGGCTACAGTGAACCGAAAGGCTCGCGCTCCGGTATTGGTGCACTCTTGCTGGGAGTGTACGATAAAGGGAAAGTGCTGCGATACTCCGGACGTGTCGGCACAGGATTCTCCACGAATGATCTGATCCGAATGCGCGAACAATTGGGCGCGCTTATCGTCAAGCAAACCCCATTGCACGAATCGGTTGATCTTGCGACCGTGAAGGAGTCAGGTAAAGTCACCTGGGTCAAACCAACACTCGTGGCCGAAGTATCGTTCACCGAGTGGACCCACGAAGGACTGTTGCGTCATCCCGTGTTTCAGGGTCTGCGCGAAGACAAGAAGGCCACCAGCGTAAAACGCGAGGGCGCATGACAGTCGCCGGTGTTGAGATCACGCATCCGGAGCGCGAAGTTTTTCCGGAAATTCATCTCACGAAGCTGCAACTCGCCGAGTATTACGAAGCGGTAGCGCCGCTGATGTTGCCGCACGTAAAACTGCGCCCTATTTCCGCAGTGCGATGCCCTGATGGCGCGCACGGTCAATGTTTCTTTCAAAAACACTGGCCCGCAAAAGGTGGTGCAAAGATCAACACGAAGCCCGTGGCCGAAGGTGATGGTGAACCCGAACCCTACGCGTTTGCGGCCAGTGCGCGTGATCTCGTCGCGTTAGTACAGCACGGCACAATTGAGACGCACATCTGGGGCTCGAAGTTTGGTTCGCTCGACAAACCAGACCGTCTCGTACTTGATCTCGATCCCGGGCCGGGCATTACCTGGAAGATGATTAAAGCAGCGGCGAACGACGTGCGCGAACTGTTCACCAGCCTTGAATTGGAGAGCTGGGTGAAACTCACAGGTGGAAAAGGCATTCACGTTGTCGTTCCCATCGAACGACGTGCTGAATGGAATGTTGTCAACGGATTTGCGAAGGCCGCCGCCGAGCGTTTGACGCGTGACAATCCCGGCCTGTTCGTTGCAAAAGCTTCGAAAGCACTTCGCAACAAACGCATCTTCATTGATTGGTTGCGCAATTCGCGCGGCGCAACGTATGCGGCGCCGTGGTGCGCCCGTGCACGCGAAGGTGCGCCCGTGTCGGTGCCGTTGCACTGGGATGAATTGTCCGGAATTTCAAAGCCGGATCAATTCACCATTCCCAAGGTCATGAAAATGATCGCGAAAGGAATAGACGACCCGTGGGAGGACATGTTGTCATTCAAACAGCGACTGACCGCGGCAATGGCCGAACAATTGTTGACCGAAGGAGCCAGTAAATAACTCCTTCGGCAACAGTTGGTGTCTGGTTATGCGACGAGCGTCGCGTCCAGTGAAATCTCGGCCTTGAGCAAGCGTGAAATCGGGCAGTTTTCCTTGGCGGCTTTGGCGAGTTCCTGAAATTTCTCTTCAGTTACGCCAGGCGCTTTCGCCGTAAGCGTCAGATGAATCTTGGTGACGGTCATTGCACCGTTCACACTTTCCATCGTGAGATTGGCTTCGGTCGTGAGTTCTTCGGGCGTGATGCCCGCACCGGTCAACTGAAAGGCCGTCGCCATCGTGAAGCAGCTCGCGTGCGCTGCGGCAATCATCTCTTCCGGATTGGTGCCTGACATGCCGCTTTCGTCACCGAAGCGCGTCTTCCACGAGTACGGCAAACTCTTGATCGCGCCACTCTGCGCCGAGACGTTTCCGGTGCCGTCTTTGCCCGTGCCGTGCCAAACTGCTGTTGCCTTGCGATTCATATGCTGCTCCAGTGGTGATGAAGGGCGAGAAAATGCCTGCCATAAATCTGACAGGTCGTGCAATACACCGATCGGGTGAGTCTGTCTGATACTCGTGAATCAGTTCCAGCGTTTCCTGATCTTTACGGTTCGATCAAGTTCGTCCGCGGTTTGCAGCACCTTTTGCTTGAGATCGAGCGGCAACTGCGGATTGTCAGCCAGGTACTTTCGCACAATCAGCTGCGCGGCTTCGCTTTTCTGTCCACCAATAAACGCGCCCAGCCAGCTTCCCAAAAAGAAGATGCGGCGGTTGGTCTGAATGTAGGGCAACGAATCCAGCGCGCGACGAAGATACGGCAACGTAAGTGCCGCATGCTCGGATGCGTTAAATGCTCCCAGTGAGCCGCTGGCCCAATCTTCGTTGAGCGTTTTGTCCGCAAAATAACGATTGAAATAATCGCGTTTGACCGCGGCATCTTTTCGTGCCGCACCAACTGAGAATGCGCGACGTTTTCCATCCGCCGTCGTATCACGCGCTGCTTGTGTTGCAACACGGGCGGCCGCTCCAGGCACATTGAGAACCGTCAGTCGATTGACAACTTCCCACCGCGTTGGATCCTTCACCGGCTCGCCCGCAAGCGAATCAGCGGTGAGAATTGCGACCAGATTCTTGATGGCGGCAGGCGATTCCGCGCTGCCGATGTACGCATCCGCGTAGGCTTTACGAATACCGTACGGCCGTGCGGTGTCGTTCGCGCCGTGCCACAACTCGCGTTCAACCTCGGGCAACAGTTTGAGATGTTGCGAAGGCGACGCATACGTACTCAACGTGCGCGTGAGTCGGCCCAGCACATTGGGAAACAGCTGTTCGTCTTTTTCGCGCGGCAACTCTTTCAACGCCAGGCGCGCAAAACGCATCGGATCAAACTGCGCTTCACGAACCTGATCCCACAGCGCGCCCCACAACATTGTGCGCAGGAATGGATCTGCCACAGTCCCAAGCGCGCCGCCTTCGAGTGAACGAATGCTCGCGCTGTCGAGCATCGTCAGGAAATATCCGTAGTCTTCAGAGTTGGCGAAGACAAACTGCGGCGCCGGTTTGCCAATCGCCTCGGTTACGGTCGTAAGCTTCGCCTTGATTTCAACTGGAATCTTGACAGCCGGTTGATTGGCGTACGACAACAACAGCTGCGTGCGCATCGGCCACGGCTCAGCACCACTCAATGACTGCGCGGGACGTTGCACCAACTCCATTTCTGCAATCTTTCCGCCGCGCACTGTCACACGCTGTTCAACAATCGGCATGCCCGGACGCAGCATGAAATTCTTTCCGAAATCATCCAGCGGCTGACCGTACGACGCACTGATCGACGCCAACAAATCCTGCCACGTGGCATTTGCGTACGCATGTTTCTCCAGGAACTGTCGCACGCCTTTTTGAAACGCATCCTCGCCAACCAGATAGTTGAGCTGCTTGAGCACACTGGGCGCCTTGTTGTAAACAATGGCTCCGTAATTGCTCTTGGCCTGATCAAGATTGGCCAACCGCTGCCACAATGAATTGGTGCCCGTAGTTTGATCGACGTTGTACGCCGTCGGTTTGTTGCCCTGATAAAACGTCTTCCACGCGCCAGTCGAACTATCAAGCGAATACTGCGCCTTGGCGGCCATGTACGTCGCAAAACCTTCCTTCAACCACAGATCGTCAAACCAGCGCATGGTCACAAGGTCGCCAAACCACTGATGCGCGACTTCGTGCAGAATGGTGGAGAATCGCCCAATGCGGCGCGTCAGTGTTGGCCGCTCGCGAAAGATGAATGAATTCTCGTTGTAAAAAATCGCACCCGGATGTTCCATGCCACCAAACGGAAACGCGGGCGCCAGCAGGAAATCAAATTTCTCAAACGGATACGGACGCGCGAAATATCCTTCCATCCACGAAATCGCACGTTGATTGAGCGCCAGCAACGTATCGAGATCGGCTTCCTTCGCGCGCGACTTTCGCACGTACACATTGACTGTGCGCGATCCAACAGTGCTCGTCGCCTTGACCCACGGTCCCGCGGCAAACGCAATAAGGTACGTGCTGATTGGGCGCGTTTCATTGAACGAATGCAGCACCGCGCCACCCACAGTATCCGCGCGCGACTCGGCACCATTGGCCAGCGTTGCCCACGCCGCCGGCGCTCGCAGCGTGAATGAAACACGCGCCTTGAGATCCGGCTGATCGAACGACGGAAACAGCTGATTGGCATCAGCCGGCACGAGCAACGTGTACAGGTAGTCGCTGCCATCGGGGTCATGCGACTTGATGATGCTCGCACCACTCGCCGCAATCTCGCTCACAAACGAAACGGTCACCGCATTCTCGCCTGACTTCAACAACTCGGCCGGAATGCGAATGTGTGCTCCGTTAAACGCGCTCAGTGCAATGTTGGCGTCGTTGGCGGAAATCCTGGTAATGCGACGGCCGCGAAAGTCGATGTAGCCGTCATTGGTGCCAGTGCGCGTCCACCGTATTGTGACCGTGCCGAGTGCGGAGTCGGGAGCCGTGACGTCCAGCGCGAGGGCGTACCGCACATCAGCAATCGAACGCGCACGCAGTTGGGCCAACTGAATCGAAACGCCCGGCCCCATGAGTGTGTCGGTTGTCCTGGCAACGGGTTGTGCCGAAACGTTCCTGGTCGTGACTGGCAGCAAAAATGCGCTCACCACGGTGAGGGCCGCGGCAAGCATCGATTTCTTGTAGGAAGGCGCAGAGAAGGTCATGCCGGAAATCTGCAGCAGTGTGCCCGTTTTCGCCTCTTCGCCTTGAGCGGCGAACGCACCATCTTTCGAGAGTCTCACACCCCAATTTCACTATGAAGCGTCGTATTCTGACCATCGCGCTGGCAACGATGGTCGTCCCTTCCCTTGCACCACAACTCTCGGCGCAGACTGCACCACGCCAACTCACGGCCGCCGATTACGCAAAAGCCGAGCGTTGGTTGTACTTGGGCACGAACCCGTTGGTTTTCGGTGTCGGTGTGAATCCGAGTTGGCTTGCCAATGAGCAGTTCACGTACAGCGTGCAACTGCCCGATCGCTCGAAGCCCATGATTCTCGTCGATCCCATCAAAGGCACGAAGACAAACTGCGCATCAAACGCGTCGGTGTGTGATGCGGTCGTACCCAAGCCAACAACCGGTAATCGCGGCCCGATGCGTCCGGAGATCATGCGCGGCACGCAGTCGCCCGACAAACAGAAGTACGCGTTCATTCGCGATTGGAATTTGTGGGTGATTGATGTTGCCACCAACAAGGAAACGCAGCTCACCACTGACGGCGTTAAAGACTTTGGTTACGCCACCGACAACGCCGGCTGGATTCATTCGGACAACGCAATTCTGGCGTGGTCTCCCGATTCAAAAAAGATTGCGACGTTTCAACAGGATCAGCGCAATGTGAAGGAGATGTACATCGTCAGCACCAAGGCGGGACATCCCAATCTTGACGCGTGGAAATATCCGTTGCCGGGCGACAGCGTGGTTTCGATGATTCAGCGCGTCTTTATCGATCTCTCAGGTGCGGAACCGAAAGTAATTCGTTTTCAGATGCCGCCCGACCAACACCGTTCATCGGTGTGTGATCACATCAGTTGCTTGGGTGGTGAATACGCGGATGTGCAATGGTATCCCGACGGAAGCAAGCTTGCATTCGTGTCGTCGTCGCGCGATCACAAGATTGCCACGTTTCGTGTGGCCGACGCTGCGACGGGTGTGGTGAAGGACGTATTGCGCGAAGAAGTTAAAACGCAATTTGAGTCGGGCGACAACATTCCTAACTGGCGCATTCTTCCTGCATCAAACGAACTGCTGTGGTTTTCCGAGCGTGATGATTGGGGTCAGCTTTACCTGTACGATTTGACGACAGGCGCGCTCAAACACAAAGTCACAACGGGTGTCGGCAACGTTTCACTCCTGCTCCACGTCGACGAGAAAACGCGTCAACTTTGGTTTGTTGGTGTTGGAAAAGAAACCGGTGCCGATCCGTATTTTCATTATTTGTATCGCATTGGCCTGGACGGAAAATCTCAAACGCTGCTCACCCCCGAAGATGGCGATCACAACATTTCATGGTCAACGTCGCACAAGTATTTCGTTGATTCGTGGTCGCGTCCCGATCTTCCGCCAACAGCTGTGTTGCGCAATGGTGTCACCGGAAAGCTGATTCTCACGCTCGAGAAAGGTGATATCTCGAAACTGGTTGCGGCAGGATGGC
>JBDTTO010000167.1:0-6576 GCA_039930585.1 Gemmatimonadaceae bacterium | reverse complement strand
ATCTGGATGCAGAGTTGCGCGGTCAGGATGTGTTTGCCGTCGTGCTCGTGAAAATCGACCGTACGTTTTACGGAAGTGCACCGGCATTCACTATGGCGTTTGCTGCGCGCGTTGATCGATTGCGCTTCTATATCGTCGCGGAGAACCATAGCGCGACTGATCTTGCCGACCTCAAAGTCGAAGATGCGGGGTTGGTCAATCCCGATGTACCGCCGGCAACGGTGCCGCCAGTCATCGTGTTCGCGGCGCTTACCGCAACGGACGTAAACGCTGACAGTATTGCCACCACACTGCGAACGGGTAGCCGCGATTCGCTGGCAGTGTTCGAATCGTCCGTCGCGGTACCACGCAGTCAACGCGCTGTGCGGCGTTTGCGATTGATGCGCAAAGACAAGGAACTGATACCGAACCTGCGTCAACCCGGCGCAGACCAGCCCAATGCATCACTGATCATCCACGTGTCAAAACCGTGAGGCCGACTGCATGACTACGTACCGGACACCCGATGTCTACATCGAAGAAATTTCCGTGTTTCCACCATCGGTGGCCGAGGTGGAGACGGCTATTCCAGCGTTTATCGGCAACACGCAGAAGGCGGAACGCACCGCCGCCGGTGATTTGACGAACAAACCGACGAAGATCTATTCGTTCAAGGAGTACGAGCAGTATTACGGGTTCGCGAACACCGAGGCAATCACGATCACTGTGGTTGATGACGGCAACGGCGGATTTAAAACGCAGGATTTCAAGGTGTCGGGAAATACACCTGGCAACACAACATTACCGACGCACTTGTTGTACTACGCCGTGAAGATGTATTTCGACAACGGCGGCGGACTTTGCTACATCGTCAGCGTTGGGAATTACGCAGCAGCTCCTGCACTCGGCGCAAGTGGACTCACTCCAAGCGGGATCCTTGGCGGCATCGATGCGTTGTCGCTGGAGGATGAGCCGACGCTGATTGTGATTCCCGAGGCGGTAAAATTGAACGCGGCCGATTATGCAACAGTCAGTCAGGCCGTGCTCAAACAGTGCGGACGACTTGGTGATCGTTTCGGAATCTTCGACGTGCGAGATGGCGGCGCGGACTTGAACAGCCCGGACGGTGCAACGACACTCCTTGACACAAATCGGAAAGCATTTGGTGCGAACAATTTGAAATACGGCGCGCTCTATTATCCGTTTGTTCGCACGTCGTTGGCGTGGTTTGCGTTGAATGGTGACAAAACAAAAGTGACAGTAACATTTCCTGCGGCCCCGGCTCCTGCGGCGGGAGCTGGAGCGGGTGCTGGCGGTGCTGGAGGTGGTGGTGCCGGCGGAGGTGCTGGTGGCGGAGCCGCGGCCGCAACCACGACCACCGGAACGCTGAACACGATTGAAACCTCGAACACTGCCGTCTTCAATGCAGTAAAGGGCGCATTGGCCGAGCAGTACATCATCATGCCGCCAAGCGGCGCGGTCGCGGGTGTGTACGCAGCAACGGACACAGCGCGCGGGGTGTGGAAAGCGCCTGCGAATGTCAGCCTCGCCGACGTCATCGAACCAGTCGTGCGACTCGATAATGCGCACCAAGACGACTTGAATGTCGACTCGACTGGCGGAAAATCCATCAACGCCATTCGCTCGTTTGCGGGCAAAGGCACGCTGGTATGGGGGGCACGTACACTCGCCGGCAACGACAACGAGTGGCGCTACATCTCGGTGCGGCGGTTCTTCAACATGGTCGAAGAATCCGTCAAGAAATCAACATACTGGGCAGTGTTCGAACCCAACGACGCGAACACATGGGTGAAAGTTCGCGGCATGATTGAGAACTATCTCACACAGAAATGGCGTGAAGGTGCATTGGCCGGCGCCACAACAAAGGACGCCTTCTTCGTTCGCTGCGGACTCGGCACCACAATGTCATCGGCGGACATCCTCGAAGGGCGGATGAATGTTGAAATCGGAATGGCCACGGTGCGCCCCGCCGAATTCATCATCCTCAAGTTCTCGCACAAGCTGCAGACTTCCTGAGCGCCGGCATAGTTGCGCGCGCGCCAACTGCGCGCGCAACGGCGCACCACTGAACGAATTGTCGGAGGGTTCGAGACATGCCCGAAGTTTATCCGCTGCCCGTATTTCATTTTCGCGTAGAATGGGGCGGGACACGCATTGGTTTTACAGAAGTCACTGGGCTCACACAGGAAAACCAGGCGATCGAATATCGTGATGGCTCGTTTCTGGAGTATTCGACGATCAAGATGCCGGGGCTGCGAAAGTTCAGCAACATCACCCTCAAGCGCGGCGTGATGAAAGGCGACAACGATTTCTTCAACTGACTGAATACGGTGCGACTCAACACGGTCGAGCGTCGCGATGTGACCATCAGCCTGCTGAACGAAGAACATCTGCCGGTCATGGTGTGGAAAGTACATCGCGCGTTTCCGGTGAAAGTTGAAGGTCCACAACTCAAGGCGTCGGGCAACGAAGTGGCGATCGAGTCGATTGAGCTCGCGCACGAAGGGCTCGAGGTTCAGAACGAGGCCGGTTGATGCCACCGTATTACCCGCCCGTTGGATTTCACTTCCTCGTACACGTACACGGTTTGCAGCCGAGTGATTTTGACCTGCGCTTCACCGAAGTTGGTGGACTCTCGGTTGAAATGACGACGGAAGAAGTTCCCGAAGGCGGTCAGAATCGTTTTGTGCAGAAGTTTCCGGTGCGAGCAAAATATCCCGAACTCGTGTTGAAGCGCGGCCTGCTTGTCGGCTCGCAGTTGCACGACTGGATTCACGACGCCGTCGAAAACTTCATGATCATTCCGCGTGACATCGACATCATCCTGTTGAACGATCTGCATTTGCCGTTGATGACGTGGCACCTGGTAAACGCATATCCAACGAAGTGGTCGGTGAGTGATCTCAGCGCCACGAACAACGCGATCGTGGTTGAATCGCTCCAGTTCTTCTACCAGTCGTTCACGCTCGATCGCACGCTTTCCGTCGCCGGATCGCTCTCACTCCTTCGCTGAGTCAGGAAAAAGAATGCCCGTCATCATCGAAGAAGTGGTGATTTCCATTGACGTCACGAACAACCCGGCTGGTGGAGTCGCGCGGACAAACACAAATACGAGTGCCGAAGATCAACAGCGCATGGTTGCGGAGTGTGTTGAGCGCGTGATGGAGATTCTGCAGCAGAAACGGGAGCGCTAACGAATGGGTCCGAATGGCCGGCAAGAAAAACTTGTCATCAAAGCTTATCAGGCCGAGGACTATTCAGGTCAGGCGGTCAGCCAGTTTGAAGCATTTCTCAATCCAGGTGAAATCACGTTTGCGTACGAAATTGACTACGCGGCGCAACAAGGGTTGGGAACGACGAACACACGCGCAAACTTTCTGCGCGTCAAACCGGGCGACCTCACGATTGCATTTTTTCTTGACGGCACCGGCGCAAGCGGCCAACTCATGGACGTTACGCAAGCGGTTGCGCAGTTCCAGCTGGTAACGGGATACACGGGCGACGAGCATCGTCCGCACTATCTCACCGTTGGGTGGGGTACGCTGCCGATTCGAAAATGCGTTCTCAAGTCGGCAAGCATTGCCTACAAGCTGTTTCGTCCGGACGGCTCACCACTGCGTGCGGTTATTTCAGCCACGTTCACCGAACGCGTGGATGATCAGACTCGCGTTGCAGTGACGGGCGACAAGTCACCCGATCTTACGCACGTACATTTGGTCAAAGCCGGCGAAACACTCCCAGCATTGTGCCAGAAGTTCTATGGGGATGTGGCGTACTACACAGATGTCGCCGCGTTCAACAAGCTGAACAACTTTCGTCAGCTTGAACCTGGCATTCGTTTGATTTTTCCGCCGTTGAGGAACTGAGCATTCCTGAGCGCACGCTTCCGATCCCTGCGGCTCATCGCGAGTTCACTGTCAAAGCTGGCGGTTCGGCCGTGCCGCGTTCGCAGCAGTTGATATCAGCGAGCGTAACGAAAGCGGCCAATCGCATTGCCACTGCGCGCCTCGTTTATCTCGATGGATCTCCAGCCTCCGGTGATTTTCCGTTGAGCAATGGCAAGACATTCGTGCCGGGTACCGAAGTGGAAGTGCAAGCCGGCACAACAAACGATCCCGTTTCAATATTTTCGGGGCTCGTTGTCAAGCAGAGCCTCAAAGTGCGTGATCATTCAGCACCACAATTGATTCTCGAGTGCCGGCACAAAGTCATCAAACTTGCCGTCGGTCGAAAGAGTGCGTATTTCCACGACCAGTCTGACAGCGACATCATTGAGTCGTTACTGAGTGGTGCTGGCGTGAAAACGGATATCGAGAGCACTTCCGTCAAACACAAACAGTTGGTCCAATACTGCAGCACCGACTGGGATTTTCTTCTCACGCGTGCCGAAGCGAACGGCCGACTCGTATTTACCAACGACGCTAACGTTGCGGTCAGAAAGCCGGCGATGGGCAGCGCGCAGGTAACGCTGTTGCTGGGCGCGACCGTGTTGGAAATGGATGCAGAAATCGATTCACGCGATCAATTCGAAGCGGTGCAAAGTCAGACATGGGATTCAGCGCAGCAGGAAGTGCTGTCAAAAGACGCGGCCGACCCCCAATTGAAAGGCCCCGGAAATTTCACGACGACTGAATTGGCGGATGTGGTTGGCCTCGATCGCATCACAGTTTCCAGCGCGTCGGTTCCTGAAGATGAAGCACAGGCCTGGGCAGACGCGGCCTGGCTGAAATCAAAACTCAGCAAGGCCAGTGGTCGCATCAAGTGTGAAGGCATTGCCACAATAAATCCCGGCGACACAGTATCGCTGGGCGGAGTTGGTGATCGACTGAACGGAGATGTGTTCGTGACCGGAGTTCGTCACGAATTCGACCTCGTGCAGGGATGGAAAACGCACATTCAGTTTGGAGGCACGACTGAATGGTTCGCCGAGGAAACGCAAGTCTCCGCTCCACGCGCGGGCGCGTTGTTGCCTGCCGTTAACGGATTGCAGATTGGCGTAGTTGTTGGAAACGAAGATCCCGATGGCGAACACCGTGTGCAGGTGCGCATGCCGCTGGTCAACGCGAACGACGAAGGCGCGTGGTGCCGGGTTGCGGCCGTTGATGCCGGCGATGATCGCGGCTTCTTTTTTCGTCCGGAAATCGGTGACGAAGTTGTGCTGGGTTTTCTGAATGACGACCCGCGGCAGGCCGTTGTGCTTGGCATGCTGCATTCGAGCGCAAAACCAGCGCCGCTCACGGCATCCGACGCCAACGATCTGAAAGTTTACCAGAGTCGCGCGAAGATGAAACTCTCATTCGACGACTCGAAAAAGACTGTGGTCATATCAACGCCCGCTGGAAACAGCATCACACTCAGCGAAGACGAAACTGCCATCAAGATCGCCGATCAAAACGGCAACAAGATCGAGATGACGGCTGATGGCATCACTATTGAAAGTGCGAAAGCGTTGACGCTGAAAGCCGGAACTGAAGTCAACATTGAATCCGGCACTTCGATGAGCGCAAAAGGTGGCACTTCGCTCAAGTTGGAAGGCTCCGCCAGTGTCGAGCTGTCGAGTAGTGCAGCAACGGTTGTGAAGGGCACTCCCATCAAACTCAACTGAGGTGATTGAGATGCCGGCGGCCGCACGCTTTGGAGATTTGACAACACATGGTGGCACGATTGTGGGTCCGGGCGTCGCGACCGTGCTCATTGGCGGCGTATTCGCAGCAGTCGTCGGCGATACGCATGTTTGCGTGATTCCTCCGCCCTCTCATGTACCGACCGTGAGTGTGTTTTCCGTTGGCAGCGTCACGGTATTGATCGGGGGGATGCCGGCGTTGCGTGTCGGTGACGTTTGCGTTTGCGGTGCGAGTGCTGCTGTCGGCGCACCAACTGTCATTATCGGCTAGGCGCATACGACCATGGACAATCCTTCCAATCTCGCACCAACATCATTTCTCGGTACCGGCTGGAGTTTTCCGCCGACGTTTGCGCGCGGCCTCGATGGCGTGCGGATGGTATCCGGCGACGACGACATCCATGACAGTCTGGTGATTCTGTTCGGTACCGCGCTGGGCGAACGTTTTCTACGGCCGCGTTATGGTTTGGATATGCACGCGTTGCTCTTCGAACCGATGAGCACCACGATGATCACGGAACTCGAAGATCGCGTGCGAACTGCGATCCTGGTCTATGAGCCACGCATTGACCTGCTCACGCTGCGCCTCGATACATCCGCGCAGTCCGAAGGGCGGGTCGTGCTGATTATTGACTACGCAGTGCGTGCGACGAATTCACGTTTCAATCTCGTGTACCCGTTCTATCTAAGCGGCGGCAGTGAAGTGCGTACGAACTTCACCAACGTCTGAGATCATGTCCGACAAAGACAGCGTTCGCAGCGTGATCTTTCAGCCGGGGCAAAGCCAGCAGGATCGCTTTGCACCAGAGTTGCAGGCGCACTATGCCGACGTTGATGAACGGTCACCGGCCGACCTGGTGCAATACGCGGCGCGATTGGCAACGCTGCTCAACTTTTATGACAAAGACCCGGCCCTGGCCGCCGGTGATTGGTCTCCGCTATTTCCGGATCTC
>JBDTTO010000166.1:0-6576 GCA_039930585.1 Gemmatimonadaceae bacterium | reverse complement strand
ATTGATCGACAGCACGTTCACGCGACCCAAAAAACGGAACTCAACATGACTATTCCACTCTTCAATATCCGCGCTGCCAGGCGAACGAAACTCACACGAATTCGATTGCCGTTCGTCGTGCTGACCATTGGCTCGGCCATCGCATACCGATCGGTTGACGCGCAAACCGCAATTCCAATTCGACCAGTTGGCGCAGTCGAAGCAGTTTCAAAAGAACCAATCGGCTATCTGAACGGCGTGCGCGAACTCTCGACTGGCGAAGTGCTCATCAACGACGCGGGCAATCGTCGCGTGATGTTGCTCGACAAGTCATTGGGCGCTCCGAAATTGATTGCCGACTCGTCCGTCAAAACGCACAACATGTATGGCAAACGTCCCACGTTGATTGTGCCGTACGCGGGCGATTCAACACTGCTGCTGGACGTTGGCGCGCGCGCATTCCTTGTGATGACACCGGCCGGAAACGTCACGCGCGTGATGTCGCCACCACGTGCGAACGATCTGACTTTCATGGGCGGAAATGGCGGCGGCAATCCTGCTTTTGATGCGGCCGGAAATCTGCTGTATCGCGCGACAATTATGCCGGCATTCAAAGCTCCCGTTGCGGGCAAACCGTACGACGCGCCGGTCATGCCCGATTCGGCGCCAATCCTGCGCGGAAATTTCAATACGCGCAGTGCCGACACCGTCGCGTGGTTGCGCATTCCGAAGATGCGAATCACAGTGACACCGATTGCCGGCGGCGGAGTGACGCTCAGTCCCGTTGTAAATCCACTGGCGAACATCGACGACTGGACCGCGCTGCCCGACGGAACGATTGCTGTGTTGCGCGGTCAGGACTATCACCTGGAATGGTACGACAACAAAGGCGCGCGCTCGATTTCACCAAAAATGCCGTTCGACTGGAAACGCATTACCGACGAAGAGAAGGCGGCAATTGTTGACTCAACAAAACGTGCGCAGGAGAAAGCGGTAATTACAGCGGAAGGCACCGCTGGGGGACATGGTGCCGCGCCCGCGGGCGGACATGGCATGACGATCGTGCCAATCACCGCCGGAGACGGAAGCCCCGCACCACAAGCAACCATGGGCAACAACTCGGCAATTCCAGCAATCGCGGAAGTTGCGCCCGCAAGCGATTTGCCCGATTACATGCCACCCGTTGTGCGCTCGGGCCTGATGAAAGCGGACGCCGAAGGCAACGTGTGGATTTTGCCGTCAACGTCGGCGCAGTCCGGCAATGGATTGCTCTACGACGTGATCAATCGCAAAGGCGAAATCTTTGAACGCGTGCGATTGCCCGCGGGTCGCGCGCTCGAAGGTTTTGGTGCGAATGGCGCGATCTACATGACGTCACACGAAGGCAAAACTGTGTTTCTCGAACGCGCTCGCATTCAGCGGGCGACTGCAACTTCACTTCCCGAACTGAGATTCTAACCATGAAACAGACAACTTTTCTTGCGATAGCAGCGTCCGCAGTGTTGGCTACACCAGTCTTTGCACAAAATGCGAAGGCTGACGCGAAGAGCGACAGCACGATGCGTGCACTCGTTGGATTGTGGGAAGGCGGCGTCTACTCCGATCACGCTCCGGAAAGCACACTCAAAATGACGTTCAGCAAAGGCGCCGCGTTCAAGGTCGTTGTAAGCATCGTTTCCAACGGCCAGGATTTTGTGACTGGCGAAGCAAGCGATCTCAAAATCGACGGCAACAGCGTAACCTGGACGCAAGGATTGATGCAGCAGTCGTGCAGCGCATCAGGCGTATTGATTGCCGGCGCGCTGAAAGGCGAATTCACATGCGGCGAACACGGCGGCGTGACGTTTCTCGCAAAAAAGAAGTAGACAAAAACAACGGGCACACTTGAGGAGAGTGTGCCCGCTTTGTTTCGATCACAAAGTGTCTGAGCTAATCAACAAATGCCCAAAGCACCTTGCGGCTGGCCTTGTCCAGCTCTCCGGACGGCGGCAACCGATACAAATCACCCGCCACGTCGCGAATGAGCAGTGCACCATCGGGCAGCGCGCGCGGCCAATCGTCGAGATGCGTCTGAAACGAGCGCGCACCGTGCCTGGTTTGCACGCGCCAGTTTCGGATTTCCACTTCCTCTTCGATAGACAAGACGCGCGGTACCTGCAACACGAATCCCGCGGTCGCGAGCGCGTGTTCGATGGCCAAACGCGATTCCGTACTCAGCATCGCCGGATCTTCCACCAACGCCAGTTCACGCTCGTTGGATGCAGCTCCGCCCCACAGCGACAAATAACGCGTCGGCTGCGACCACGGAAAACACTGACGCAACTGCACCGACACCAGTTCGCCATCCACCATCACAAACAGGCGACCGTCGCCGGCGTTGTGCAGTTCGACGGAATCGATGCTACATCGATCATCGTCAGCATCAGCCGACGTTGGAAGTGAGAGTAGTTCGTTCATGATCGGATCCCTCTGCTATTGAAGTTGCAGCTGCAATTCGTGCAGCCGCCTGTAAATGCCATCTGGTTTCGCCAGCAACTCCGCATGTGTTCCCGACTCGGCGATTCTTCCACTGTCCAGCACGAACAGACGAGACGCGCGTCGCAACGTTGAGAGTCTGTGCGCAACCGCGAACACCGTACGGCCCGCAATCAGACGGTCCAGCGCCACTTGTATCTCACGCTCCGTTTCGGTGTCCACACTGCTCGTTGCTTCGTCGAGAATCAGAATACGCGGGTCGTGCAAAATTGCCCGTGCAATGGAAACACGCTGGCGTTCACCGCCGGACAACGTGTGACCACGTTCACCAACAACCGTGTCGTAACCCTGCGCCATTTTGCTGATGAAGTTGTGTGCGTTGGCCGCCTGCGCCGCTGCCACAACCGCACCGTACGAAGCGTCCGGTTTGCCGTAACGAATGTTTTCCAGCAGCGTGCCGTGAAACAGATACGGATCCTGCAACACCATGCCGATCTGCTCGCGGTAATGTCCGCTGTCGAGTTTGCGCACATCCACGCCGTCAATGCGAACCGCGCCACCCGTCACGTCGTAAAACCGCGCGATGAGATTCACCAGCGTCGACTTGCCGCCGCCGGATGAACCCACCAACCCGATCAACTCACCGGGTTGCACATCGAACGAAATGCCACGCAACACCTGCTGCACGCCGTCGTAACCGAACGTCACGTTGTCAAACGAAACCGCGCCCTGCACTGGCGTGAGTTGAATCGCGTGTGCGTTATCACGCACTTCGGGCTCACTGTCCAGCACTTCAAACACGCGGTGCGCTGACGACGTTGCGCGATTGATGGTACGCGCCATCTGCCCGATTACTTCGATTGGGCTCACGAACATCGTGGTGTACAGCAGAAACGAAACAAACACACCAATCGACAACGGATGACCGTGACCGAGCAGTCTCGGCACCGCAAACACCCAGACGAGCACCGTTGTTGTGTGTACCAAATACATCAGGAATGGCCAGAACGTCGTCCATGAGCGATGAATGCGATTGAATTCATCCGTCACGTCTTCGTTCCTTTCACCAAACCGATCCACCTCACGCGCTTCCTGATTGAACGCCTTGACCACCCGTATGCCGGGAATGGTGTCCGACAACACGTCAGTCACGCGTGACCACTTTCGCCAACCCCTGATGAACAAAACGTTCAGCGACTCGCCGTTTTTGTAGATCAGCCAGCAGAACACTGGCACCGGCAACGTCATCACGAGTCCCAGTCGCCAGTCGAGTGTCAGCAGCACTGCACCAAGGCCCGCCAGCATCACGAGCGAGAGCGAGACGTCCACCACACCAAATGCGATGAACTCCCACAGTCGATCTGTGTCGGCCGTAACACGCGTGATCAGACTGCCCGTTTTCTTGCGGGAAAAGAACGAGAGGCTAAGACGCTGCAGGTGTGCGTACAACTCATGCCGCAAATCACGTGCAACGTGTTCACCCAGCACCGACATCAAACGCAAACGCACCAACGCGGCCAACTGGCGAATGAGGTATACGGCCGCCATCGCACCTACCGCTGTCCATGCCATACGCGTCGCAACTGCGCGATCAAGCGTGCCTTCCTGCGCGGGACGCATCACGCGATCAATGAGGTAGCCCGCCAGGTACGGCGGAATCAGACTCACCAACGTGATAACGGTTGCCGCGAGAAGACCAAGCGTGACGCCACGACGATACGGCTTGAGGTACGCCAGCAATCGCAGAATTACTGCCGACTCTTTTCCCGACATCAACGCCTGCGCATCGCGAATCGGACGCGCTACTGCATCGCCGTATGCTTCGTCCGCGTTCGGTGACGGAACGCTTCGCCCAGACAATGCTTCGTCGAGTACAAAGCGAATGTTCTCGATCGCCCCCCGTTGCCGCTGCGTGTATCGAAGTGACAGAAGTGGGGCATCGTCCACTGCGAGGAACACGAGTCGGTTCGCACTGAGGCCGGGCATCTCGTGTATCGCCGTGATCTGCTCGCGTAACACGCTCTGCACACTCCAGACATCGTCAACCACGCGTGTTGCGAGCGCGAGCTGCCGTTGGCCCAGTACAAGCCACGATTCGCACAACATGAGTGCATCATCGAGATCGGATAGCGCGTACAGTTCGATTGCATCGCCATTCCATTCGCGTTCGATTTGCGCGCGCAGTGATGACGGCAGCGAAGACGGCTGACCTATGTATCTCGCAATCAACTTCTGATTCATGGACATGGTCGTGATCGGTTTATGTGGGGAAACAAAAAGGCCTTTTGGGTCAGCTGCACCCAAAAGGCCGGATCACGACAGCGAATCCTTGGGACCTAGGGTGTTCGTTCTCCGGCGATGGCGGTGGCATCGTATCGCGGCGTAATGGCCAGTCCGACACGAATGTCGCGCGAACGAGTGACTCCAAAACGCAATACGCCCACGCGCACGACAAACGTCGGCAAGAGCCGGCGATATCGAGTGGTGGACGTGATGGTTTCAGTCATGATTGAGCGCGAAGTGTTGATGCGATGCGTTTACGAATTTCCGGTCGCGACGGCCGCGGCGGGTTGAACAACATAGGAGTGCCCTGAAAAACGCGCAAGTGGGAGTTTTGTCGAATAAATCTCACGCAACTGCAGAACGTTTCTCATTTGTTCGCTTTTTTCACAGTTCCGGACACGATGTACATGCGACCAGAACGCACACCATTTACGACACTCCACGCAGAAGTCAGCAAATAATCCGTGGTGCCATCCCCATCAACATCACCAACACCAACGGCATCAAATCCAAGCGTTTCGCCAGGAACGCGACCGGTAAATGTTTGCAACACACTGCCATCTTTGCCCGAAAAAACTTGCACCCGGCCTCCCGACCACGCGGCGCCCGCATACTGCCAGCCTGCAACGATGAAGTCGGCGTGACCATCACCATTTACGTCACCGGTGCGACCAGCACCAATGCCAAATCCTTCGCCGGCCAATTCACCGCTCTTCACAAACAGTTTTTCACCGGTCTTCCCGGAGAAGATGTATGCACGTCCGGTTCCCGGACCGTTCGCCGAGTTCGCAAAATCGGTGGCATACATATCAGGAATTCCGTCGCCGTTTACATCGCCAACAACAGACGCGAACATCGCACCCAACGCAGTGCCGGTTGAATCAGCTTCCTGCTTGAACAACGGTTTCGGATTCAGTCCGTCAAACGCATAAACGCGTCCGGCTGCAGTCGCGCCAGCACCCGCCGCGCCGATCACGAAGTAACGACCGTCACCCACGCCAATTGTACTGCCAAAGCTGTCGCCGGCTTTTTCACCGTCAATCGTCAGCAGCGCTTTGCCGTCCTTGCCAGAATAAATGACTACACGACCAGTGTTCGCGCCCTTTCCTGCAGTAGCTGCTGGAGCAGATGCAATAACATCCGCAAATCCGTCGTGATTGAGATCGCCAACACCTGCAACGCCGCGCCCCATATCGTTGGTCGTTGAGTCGCCAACTGTTTTTCGCAACTCACGTCCATCCAATCCGGAATAGATGAAGAAACCGTTGATTCCCGGCGCACCAACAATCACGTCAGGAACGCCATCCTTGTTCACATCGCCCGCGCTCTCGAGTGTGTTGCCGAAAAATGATCCCTTCGGTCCTTCCTTCTTCCACAACAGCTTTCCGCTCTTTCCGGAATACGCGTACACTTTGCCAATCGCAGTTCCCACTGGGAGATTGGCCGTCGCAGACGCTGCAATATCCGTCACGCCGTCCTTGTCGACATCACCAATGCCGCGCGCAATCCAACCGAATTCATCGCCGGCTGCTTCACCGCGCCACTCGTGAATGATTTTGACATTCTCGACAAATGGCTTGGCCACTTCAACGGGCGTTGGAAACAACACAGAAAAACGCTTGTCGTTTTTTACCTTCTCCATCTGCGCATTTAACCGTACGGCGGTGAAATCAACACCACTCGTCTTCACATTCTCAAATGCGCGCGCGGCATCATCCAATCGCGCGGACTGCCGGCGGCGCGCGTTCTCGAGGCCATCTTGATCGAATGGACGCCAGAGGACGACCCGCCAGCGGGCAGGGCATTGAAACGCCAAGCTGGCCCGCCCGAACACCGCAA
>JBDTTO010000165.1:0-6621 GCA_039930585.1 Gemmatimonadaceae bacterium | reverse complement strand
CTTCCGCAAATGCGGGAATAGCGCGCGCATTTGGCAACCGATCTGACAAACGCGCCCATTCTCCGCCGCGACGCGCACCTTCCATCAGAATGAGTTCCGTGTTCAGTCGCACGCCCGTCAGCAGGATCGGCTCTCCCTTTTCCGCCGGCACAAACCGAAACGTGCCTTCATTCCACGTGAGCACTTCCAGCGCAGTGCTTTCAACATTCGGAGCCGAGCCCGCTCTCGATTCTGGCTGAGAGATCGATGACGAACCGATGATCGTCGCATTGACGATGGCGCCGACATCAAAGCTGATTGTCGCACGCAAGCCAGCCAGTGCCGCAATCAGACGCAGTTCGCCCGATTTGCGAGTGTGTGCCAGCAACTGACATACTTCGGCGAGCGCGAGATCGCGCAGGTTGCCTTCGAGACTCATGATGCCTTCAATTGCGCGAAACGCTCATTCGCGTCGCGGGTGCGATCCTGCGCCGAAAGCAACGTGCTTTCGAGATGCAGAGCTTCAGCGTGATTGGGATCGTGACGAAGAGCGCGGGTCAACGCGAGTCGAGCGTCCCTTTCACGACCGACTTGTACGAGCGCAGTTGCGAGGAGCGCTAATGCGTCGGTGTCGTTAGGCACCCGGTTCAAATGGCCGGCGAGAATTGGAAGTGCATCAAGCGCGCGACCGGTTCCACAATGCAAACGCGACATCTCGAGCAGCGCGTCACGTAACTGCGGCGCAACCGCCAGCGCGGCCACGAGTTCCAGGCGAGCCGCCAACGTGTCGTTTCGCAAACGCAGAAGTCGCGCAATCGCAACGCGCGGAGTCGGACGCATGGGATCGACCGCCAGCGCGCGACGAAAGAGAACCAGTGCGAGTCCGTCTTCTTTCAGCGTCGTTGCAACGTCCCCAACGAAATGCAGCAGTGCCGCACTGCGCGTCTCCAAACGAAGGAAGCGCGCGATTGCAGCGCGTGCGTTGCGCGGTTCAGTTCCACCTTTCTTCCATTCGTCCGTATGCGCGGCCGCAAGCAAGGCCAACACTTCGGCATCGACTTCGTCGTTCGAATCACTTTCGAACAACATCTTTTCGAGGAGATCCAGCGCTTCTCCTCCGCGACCCAGCATACACTTGCAGCGTGCCTCACCCATCGCAGCGCGTCGCCACTCAATTCTCGCGCCAGTGCGCTCAGTCAAGAGTCGCACGCGCTCGTAAAGTTCCAGCGCTTCACCGTGACGTGATCGCGCTGCGAATGCGTCCGCGTCGACAAACAAGACTTCAGGTGAAACGATTTCGCTCGCACCACCAAACACATCGGTGGCGTGATCGTATCGTTCAGGTGCCGACGTTCGCTCAGGGACTGGATTCGCAACTGTATCCGCCTTCACCGTCGCGCCTTCGGATGTCTGCTGCGGATGAAGTGCGAGTAGATCCAGGCCACCCACGGCGTCCGGGCATTCCTGTTGCAGTTCGATACCAACGGTAAGTCGACTCGGCACGCGAACTGGCGACAGGCGCAACGCATGTTGCATTTCGCGCAGCGCGCCATCGGCATCCCCGAGTTCGGCAAGTACCTGACTGAGTGCGTATCTCGCTTCCGCATGATCACCGCAATTCTCAAGCGCCGACGCAAAGGCGCGCCGAGCGTCTTCAGGGCGATGCAGAGTTACGAGGACCAGTCCCATTTCGTGCCACACATCGGCGTGTGCGGCGTGAAACGTGGAAAGCTCGCGCAACAACGAAAGTGCAGCGAGCGGATCGCGCTGCTGCGCGTGCAGTCGCGCAAGATTGAGGCGTGCGCGAACAAGCGTCGGATCGATTGATGCGGCCTGCTGCAACGCTTCGCGCGCGGCTGCGCCTTCGCCCATTTCCGCGAGCGCCACTCCCAGGTTCGCATACGCGAGCGCATAGCGCGGATCGCAGCGCAGGGCGCGACGATAGCTCTCAGCCGCAAGTTCCATCGCACCACTCTGATGCATTGCGACGCCGTGTTCATTACGCCAGCGCGCACTGTCACCGTACATCGCAAACAAATCTTCGTATGTTGCCGCGGCTGCAGCGTGACTGCCGGCAATTATTTCAAGCTCGGCAATCGCGTGACGCACCAATCGCGCGTCTTCGTTCTGCGACAACGCACGATCGAATTCACGACGTGCTTCAGCAAAATACCCGCGTTGACGGAAGGCGAGGCCCAGTGAGTAGCGTGCAAGTTCGCCCGTTGGCACTACGCCCATGACTGGCGCGCCGTTCGGTGCGTTTCGATTCGCTGCGGCATTGGTCGCCGCATCAAATCCGATGGCGGGATGCGAACCACTGCCGAACGCTTTCTCGATGGAGAGATTCGCCTGCGCAGTTGCGAGCGCCGGATTGAGCGCCGACGCGCGGCGCGCCGCTTCCATGCCGGCTTCGTGGCGTCCCATGTCACCCAGCACGAAGCCGCGCAGCAGGTGCGCGTCAGCCAGTTCGTCGTCCAGTAACAACACGTCGTCGAGTGCGCTCAGCGCTTGCTCATTCTGTCCGCGTTGATACAACACTTCGGCGAGGTGCAAACGTGCGAGTGTATCAACCTCGTCCGCGTTTGATGCGCGTTCGAACCAACGTTGCGCGCGGCGCAAATCGCCATTGCGCTGTTCGAGCAGGCCGCGTTCGCGAAGCGCTGGTGCGTCGTCTGGATCTTCCGCAATCAGTGCATCAAGCTTTTGCACCGCTTCGGTATGGCGCCCGATCAAACGCAGCAATCGCGCTTGTTCACGTGCGGCTTCGCGATCGTCCATGTTGCGTGCAATCCGATCAGCCAACGCGGACAGGCGTGCGTCGCACGCGCCTTCGACCGTCGCTGCGACTTCGAGATTGCGTACCGCCGTTTGCATGCGCGGATCCAGCGTAATCGCGCGCAAGAACGCGTCGACCGCTTCCGGGTGCATACCCTTGCTGTGATACAAAACTCCCAGGTTGTTGAACGCGTGCGGATCGGACTGGTCGATGCGCTCGACCAATGCCCGCAAAACTTCCGCGTCGCGTGAAACCGTGGGGACTGACATGCGGATCGCTACGACGTTGAGATCAGGCCAGGCGCAGTGCGCGCAGCATTACTTGCAGCGACGCCGTGTCCGGCAGCAACAAGAAGAATCCGCGCAAAGACTGATTGATGTCCGTGAGAATAAATTCGCTTTCGACGCAGATGATGCTGTCGGCATCCGTGGCAAATTCTCCGAATGCGCTCGTCAACACGGCGGCGGACATATCAATCACCAGTGACGGTGGCGATGGCAGCAGCAACATGCCGAGGAAATCGCTCAACGCGTTCATGTACGCGCCGCTCAAAATGTTGCCGGCTTCCTTGATCGCAGATGTTTCCATTTCGCCCAATGCGACTGACGAACCAATCGGACGTCGCAGCATCAACTCGGCCAAACGCATCACGGTTGGTTTCGGAAACACAAGCAACGTGCGTCCGCTCAAATCACCAAGCATGTGCATCATCACGGCCGCGACCGGTTCTTCGTCCGGAATAAATTGCGGCGGCAAATCTTCCATGCTCGTTACGTTGATCGCGGGCACCTTGATCATGATCGTGGTGCCAGTCATTTGCGATAGCGCTGTGGCTGCGTGCCCGGCGCCAATATTGGCAGTCTCGCGCAGCGCATCCAACTGAATTGATTTGAGGGACCGGATCGCCTGCATTGCTGCTCCAGGAAAGTTTGCTGCGCGCCGGTTTGTGTTTGTCTGTTTTACGCTCGGCTTTCGGTTCGTTCCGACGCCGCTCTGCAGACAACTTTTTTCATCACGTAAGGCCGCCTAGATCGACGATGAGCGCCGGTGTACCGTCACCGAGAATTGTCGCTCCCGTGAAGAGATTTTCGGCACCATTTACCGCATCGTACGGTTTGACCACAACGTCCTGTTGCCCAATGAGCGAATCAACTTGCAACGCCGTTTGCCGACCGGCCGCTTCAACCATCACAATGTGGGTTCCTTCGTCACTATTTCGTGCCATTCCGAAGCGTGGCCGAAGGCGCAGCAGCGGCACGACATCGTCTCTGAGCGTGACGGTTTCCTGTCCACGCAACGACACCACTGATTGGGCGTCGTATTCCAACGCCTCGATCACATGTGCCGCCGGAAGTGCATACGTTTCGCTGCCTACGCGTACCAAAAGCGCGCGCACAATTGCCAAAGTGACAGGAAGGCGCAGCGTAAACAGCGAACCGCGTCCCAAAATGCTTGTCAATTCCAACGCCCCACCCAACGCACGCACGCGACTGGCCACTACGTCGATGCCAACGCCGCGTCCGGACACCGATGTGACTGCGGCGGCGGTTGAAAATCCTGACTTCGACAGTACTCGCAGCAGCGCCTCGTCGGTGAGCGATGTAATGTCCGCGTCAACCAGCCCCTCCGTCTTTGCGCGCGCGAGCACCTTGTCGCGATTGATTCCGCCGCCGTCGTCCTCAACCTGCACCACAACCGCCGCGCGATCACGCGCTGCGCGCAAAATAAGACGACCTTTCGGCGCCTTGTTCGCGCGTCGGCGTGCGTCCGGAGTTTCAATGCCGTGATCAACCGCGTTGCGCAGCAGATGCACGATGGGATCGCCAATCGCATCCAGCAGCGAACGATCCAGTTCGATCTCACGACCTTCGGTCACAAACGTGATGTCTTTGCCGAGGTCGCGCGCGATGTCGCGTACCAGCCTTGGGAAGCGATCGAACACCTGGCCGACCGGCACCATGCGTGTGCGCAGTACTTCTTCCTGCAACGCACTCACGAGGCGTGATGTATCGTGAACAACCGAAGCCAGCGCACGATCCGCACCGCCTTCCGACATTGAATCCGACGTGCGTACGAGACGATCGCGCGTAATAACCAGCTCGCCAACAAGATCCAGCAGTGTGTCCAAACGTCGCAAATCAATGCGAACATGTCGCAGCGTTTCGCGCTCGGTACGACCCGCAGTTGCCGCGCGAATTATTACACGCGCAACGTCACCCGCGCCGCGAACTTGCGATTCAATCGCGTCATCGGCTTTGGTCGTGCCAATCGCAATCGTGATAGTGCCGTCAAACGTATCATCGTTCCATGCGTGCTGTGGCGGATTGATTGAGCGAACGGTGCCCAATGTTTCAATTCGCGCCAACACCATCATCGCGCGCACACCCTTGAGCGCAGCGTCCGGCGACAACCGAATCTCGACAACTTTTTCGGCAATCTGTATAGCTTTGGGCGCGACGGCGTCGCTCAACTCAAGCGCGCCCAGATCCTGCGGCAGCAGCGATGCACCAAAGATATCATCGGCCGGCAACGCAACACTCGGGACGACGCTGTTCGTTACGCGAGCTGTTGAGGAGGCGTGCGAATTGTTCGCGTGCGCGCCAACATCCATCGCACTGGCCAATCGTTCGAGCAATGCAACCGCCGATGGCGACATTTCGTTGCCGCGCCCTTCAACCGCTTCATTCACAGCATGCGATAACGCATCCGTGCCGTCAAACAACAGCGCAATTACATCAGCATCCAATACGCGCGCACCACTGCGCATCGCTTCCAACAAAGTCTCCAGCGCGTGCGACAGCTGTTCAACCGCCACATATCCCATCGACGCAGCCATGCCTTTGATGGTGTGCGTCGAACGAAACAACACCACAATGTGCGCTGCATCGCCGTCCTTCTCGAGCGAAAGCAGCGCCGTATCAATTTCGGCCAGATGCTCACGCGATTCGGTGCGGAACAGTTCCGCGTATCGAGCGAGATCCATTGTGCGTTAAGCGGTCGGTTGTACGATCACACCAGACCGCCTTTGCGTCAGGCAGCCGCCAATACGCGATTCACCGCTTCCAACACGCGACTCGGCTGAAACGGTTTGACCACGAAGTCTTTGGCGCCGGCCTGAATCGCTTCCACCACCAACGCCTGCTGACCCATTGCGCTGCACATCAAAATGCGCGCGCCTGGATCCTGCTTGGTGATTTCGCGAACGGCATCAATGCCACCCATGTCCGGCATCACGATATCCATCGTGACGAGATCGGGACGCAGTTGCAAATAGCGCTCTACCGCCTGCACCCCCGTTTCCGCTTCGCCAATGATCTCAAAGCCCGCCTGTTGGAGAATGTCCCCCACCATCGTGCGCATGAAGATCGCGTCGTCACAGATCAATACCGTCCGGCTACCCATCACGTCTCCCCCGAAGAGAACAGATGCCGCGATAACAGCGCGGCCACATCCAGCAACGTCACCACTTCACCACCGGCGCTCGCCAATCCCTGTTTGATGCCGTCGCCCTCGGCCAGTACGCTGTGCTCCGAGACCAACCCTGCATCGTCCAGCGGTCGAACGTCGCGCACACCGTGAACGGCCAGCCCTACCAGCCGACCACCATGTTCCAGCAGGACGATTGAACCTGGCTTTTGGGTACGGGGTGCCGTCACGCCATCGGCAATTGCGTTTTCTGACACCACGGCCCCGACGTTGCTGTCTTCATAAAGGCACGCGGCCAGATCAAGCACGGTAACAACCATGCCGCGCACGTTGACCAATCCACTCATTTCGCGCGGCGTTCCCGGCACACGTGTCACAGTCCGGGCCCGAATCACTTCGCGGACGGCACTGACATTCATCGCAAAGCTGACGAGTTCGCC
>JBDTTO010000164.1:0-6653 GCA_039930585.1 Gemmatimonadaceae bacterium | reverse complement strand
GAATTCCAATTTCGCGCGCGCGCTGTCCGACCGAATATGCGACGATGCCGTACAGTCCAACGGTCGCCAGCAGCAGCCCAACAAATCCAAGCGAGCCGGCGACCAGTGCGGCCACGCGTTGCGGGATCAGCGAAAAACTCATGGCGGTGTTGAGCGTGAGGACTTTGGGGACTGGCAGTGTGTTGTCGATTTCGCGTACTGCGGCAGTCACTGCCCGGGCAATGGCGTTCGGATCGGCCGGACCCTTTACCAGTAGATTGGGATCTGAATCCCACTGCTGCGCGAGCGGCAGATATACAAACGAGCTTGGCTTCTCATTAAGCGTTCGATATTTCGCGTCGCGCACCACGCCAACGACCGTGTACGTGGTGTTGTACGTGCGAAACGTCTTGGCTAACGCAGAACCGTTTGTCGCAAGCTTCTTCGCCAGCGTTTCATTGATCACGGCGACAGGTTCCGATCCTTTCACGTCGTTGCCAGCAAAGTCCCGACCCTCGACAAAGCGCATGCCGATGACGTTGAAATATCCCGGCGCAACGACGTTGTTGCCTGCAGCGATGTCGCGTGACGGGTCGTCGGCGTTCGCATCGTTGCCTGGCGTGACGGTAATTCCGGAACCAGTGGATGTGACCGGGACGATGCTGGCGTAGGAAACATTGGAAATGCCGGGAGTGTTCTCCAGGCGAACGCGCAGCTGTTCAAAAAATCGCTTCGCCTTGTCGTCGTTATAACCCCACGCCTGGCTGGAGAAGCCCGCGACTGAAACGTCGGTCGCGTCAAACCCTGCATCTGTTTGTTGACTGCGCTGCAATGCACGAACCAGCAATGCGGCGCTTACCAGTAACGCCATCGACAGCGCTAATTGGCCCACCACGAGAATATTGCTGACGATTGGGCGACGGCGCCCGCTGCCCGCGTTGTCAGTACGAAGCTGCGTTTGCAAATCGCGCCGCGCCGCACGCAGCGCGGGCAATAATCCGAACGCGATGCCACAAAGGGCGGACATGCCGATCGAGAAAAACAATACACGTGCATCCACCGGCAGCGTGATTACCATCGGTTCCTTGGTCGGCAACGGCATACGCTCGAGTGTACGCGTGGCCGCAACTGCTAATGCAATTCCACCGGCCGCACCGACGGTAAACAGCACGAGTGTCTCCGTGACGAGCTGTCGCACCAGTCGCGACCGTTGCGCTCCGAGTGCGGCGCGCAATGCCATCTCGTGCCGTCGGGCAACAGCGCGCGCCGACAACATGGCCGCAATGTTTACGCCCGCAATAATAAGCACCACGATTGATGCGGCGAGCAGCACCGACAAAAATGCGGCCATGGCCTTGTGTGCATCATCCGGCAGGCCCGTGAGCGGAAATGTACGAATGTCAGTGTAATTCTTGCGCACCCATTCAGGTTCTTCGGCCAGAGCGGCAAGGTTGGCCTGCGCCAACTTTAATTCGGCGCGCACCTGGTTCTGCGACACACCGTCTTTCATGCGACCGAACACCCACAACCAATTGGTTTTCCCGTCCAGACTGCGCTGCTGCTTGAGAAACGGCTGCATCGACAACGTCACCCATGCCGCCGTTTTCATTGGAGTGAACACACCATTGAACTCAGGAGAAGCAACACCAACCAGTGTGTATGGTTGTCCGTTTACACGGATTGTTTTTCCGATGATGGCACTGTCGGCACCCAAATGCATGCGCCAAAAGTCATGCGAAACAACGACGACTGCATGCGCACGACCAACTTCACTTTCACCTGGCAGAAAGAACCGGCCAAGCGCGGGACGTGCCCTGAGGACTGAAAAAAAGTTGTCGCTGACAATGTTGCCGTAGGCCGAAAAGCCGTTGTTCCCACGCGAGATCGTCAGATCAACTTTGCTCCACGCCGCAAGCCCGGACAAAGTTTTCGTTTCGTCACGGAGATGCGCGTAATACGCATATGATCCTTGCGTACTCTCGTCGCCGCCCGGCTTGATGCGATCCACCTGAATCAAACGTGAAGCATCACTCGCACCGGGCAATGGCTTCAACAGGTATGCGTTGACGCCGGAGAAGACGGTGGTCACAGATCCGATACCAATCGCAATGACCAGTATTACCACGGTAGCAAATACAGGATTCCGTCGCAGTGTGCGCAACGCGTATCTCACATCGGCCGAGGCAGAACTCACGGTCGTTTCCCATAGCGACGCGCGCACGTCTTCGCGAATGTTTGTCATGTTTCCCACTTCACGTTGAGCGGACCGGCGCGCGGTCTCAGGCGGTGCACCATCCGCAATCTTTGATTGAGTCAACTGCTCGGCGTAGTGCGCCAGTTCGTCCTGCATGTCGCGATCAGTGTCGCGATCGTTCCGCAGGGCGCGGAGTCCGCGCGTCAAGTGGCGCCAGAATGCGATGGGAGTTGCGCGCATCGTTTTTAGTCGGCTGATAACAGACGTGAAACCGCCGCCACACGACGTGCCCAATCGGCGGTATCAACACCAAGCTGTTTGCGTCCAGCGCGCGTGATGCTGTAATACTTCGCGCGGCGCGCGTTTTCTGTTTGTCGCCACTCTGCATCAACCAATCCGTCGCGCTCGAGACGCTGAAACGCCGTCATCAACGAGCCGGGATTCACCTTGAACACATCACGCGATATTTGCTCGATGCGTCGCGACACGCCAAAACCATGCATGGGCTCGAGGCTCAGCGCCTTGAGAATCAGCATGTCCAGTGTGCCGGGAATTACGTCGGTGTTGGGATCTTCAGCCAAAGCAGGTTCCGTTGAGGAGTACCTGCACAATACGAGCGCCTCATCTTGTCTGTCAAGATGAAGTCCAGTTGTTTATCAAGATGAAACTATTGCGAAAGCCGTGCGTATTTGAGGCGAAAAAAAACTGGCCGCGCGCAATACGCGGCCAGCTTCGTGTTCGTACCAGCCAAATTTAATTCGCGGTATTGAATGTCTTTGCAACCGTGAGCGGTACGCTGGAATTTGTCGTGTTTCCATTGCCGAGTTGGCCGGATGCGTTACTGCCCCAGCATGAAACTGTACTTGCGTTCATGCCACACGTGTGCGCAGCGCCAGCGCCAATCTCCGTGAACGTCTTGCCGCCGCTCACGGCAACCGGAGCGAGACGATCGATAATCGTGCCATCACCCAACTGGCCAGCGCCGTTCCATCCCCAGCAATACGCTGCGCCTGTTTCAGTAAGCGCGCATGTATGCGCAACTGCACCGACAGGTACGTTAGGCAAACCTGTCAGATTTCCCGTACCAAAACCGGTGCTCGCCGAAATCTGAACGAACTTCATGCCACCGCTAACGAGCGTAGGCGCCGCGCGTTCGGTTAGTGTACCGTCGCCAAGATTTCCGGTGGCGTTCTGCCCCCAGCAATACGCGTTCTTATCCACTGCGATCGCACACGTGTACGTTCCGCCCGCGACAACCTGCGTGAATTGCAACGTGGGTTGCACAGCAGCGGGAACACGATGCACGGCGGTATCCGCGGCGCCGATTCCCAACTGGCCGTGGTTATTGTCGCCCCAGCAATAGAGCGCGCCCGCAGTTGTAATTCCACAACTGTGCGTCCAGCCAGCAGCCACGGATTTGAAGTCCAGCGTTATCTCCACCTGACGCGGCCCTATTGCGGCCTCGCCAATTCCGCGTGTGGAGTTACCACCTTCGCCGCGTTGGTTTGCGCCCCAGCAATACGCAACCATCAGTGCAGTCACGCCGCAGGTTGTGAGTCGGCCCGTCGAAATCATGCTCCAGTTTGCGTTGCCCGCAACGACTACGGGCCCGGCACCCGTGGTAGCTACCAGGTTCCCGCCGACCTGTCCGAACGTGTTGCGTCCCCAGCATTTCACGGAGCCAAGTGCGGACATCCCGCAGGCGTGCGACCCATGCCCGCTGGACATTGACGCGACGTTCGTGGCGGTGATGAGGTATGGCACACTGCTGCCTGCGGTTGTATCCGAGCCAACTCCGAACTCGCGGAAAGCAGAGTTCAATCCCCAACAAAACACCGTCGCACCAGTCGTGGCGACGCAGGTAGTTGATTCACCGACGTTCAGTCGCGTCGTGGCCACCGGCAGCTGATTGTTTTCGGATCCGGTTGAGTTCAGATCGCACGCCACAGCGCTGGCAAGTACACCGAACACAACCGCTACGTAGCGGAGCGTGGATGAAACGGTTTGGCGAATGTCATTCATCAGAAATTTTCCGCATCGAAAATGGGTGAGAACCAACCGACTGGACCTGCCATCTGCCTGAAACCCGCGAGCGCCGGATTTCCCTACCTCACATCACAGATAGCTCAGCCACGCATCACTTCGGCGTTGCTTGAGCGCCGCAAACCATCGACAGAGAGGGAAGGAAAGCAACACAACCAGAAGCCATGCGGCATATACTATCGGCAGCGCAAACCCCCAGTTGGGCGGTGACGTAAACGGATAATTGCCGAGGTCGGGTGATTCGAACATCCAGTGGGCGCTGCCATTTTGTGCGTAGCAAACGATAACGGCCAGCAGGTGGATCAGAAAGAAGTGCAGCATGAAGTAGAACATTGGCACGCGGCCGAACACGAGTGCCGGCTTGAGAACAGAAGGCGCACCGCCATCAAGTGCGCGCAACAACAGCATCACCGGGCCGAGTGTCATGAGCAGAAACAGCAAGGACGGCGGATATTTTGATGTGTTGAGGAATGACAGAAAAGTCATGGTGTTGCTCGCCTGCACTGACCAGCGATTGGGATCGCCGTACGAATTGATGCCGCGCATAACAAGAAATGCGATGATGAGCGCAATACCGGCACGCAGAAAGAATGTGCGCCGCGCCTGAGCACTCCAGCCGTACACTTGCCCCAGCGAAAAACCGAGCGCCATGACACCAACCCAGGGTAACAGCGGATACGCAACGAACACGACATGCTCAGGAGTGTTCAGCAGAAATCCGGGGCTGTGCAGAACGGTCCAAACCACATTGGTGGACTTGACGCCGTCGAACGCGTTGTTGAATACGATAACGGCAATGCCGAATACAGTGGAAACAATGGTTGGAAATCGCACCAACGCTGCCAACACAATCATCGACAGGCCCAGGGCCCACAGCACGATGAGGAATGTCGCGCGGTAATCAAAGTTGAATTGATACGCAAAGCATCGCATGATCACGGCTTCGACAAAGAGCAACCATAGTCCGCGAGTGAACAGAAACTGCGAGAGCTGCGCTGGCGATTTTTTGCGCAGCGACAAATACGCGCCGGTTCCGGTCAACAGAAAAAACGTTGGCGCGCAGAAGTGAGTAATCCAACGAGTGAAAAACAAGGCCGTCGTCGTCGTGGCCATGTCGGTTGGGTTCTGCCCGGGGATTCCGAAATAGTCGCGGGTATGATCGAGCGCCATGATGATCATGATGAGTCCGCGCGTGACATCGACGGCATCCAGGCGAGGGCGCAGTGGCTTTGCTTCCATGGCAGATACATTGCTCACGTTAGCGCTTCCGGTTGAGGGAGTCCGGCGCGACACCAGCTTTGGTGATCACGACCGGTTTGATCATGCCTCGTTCATCGAATTGCATCTCTTCGATACTGACCACGCGATGATTGCGATCGGTTTCACCCAACGGCCGGCGATGATACACCATGTAATATTTTGACGAATTGGGAGCGTGCAACACCGAATGATGGCCCGCACCTGTAGCGACGGTTGAATCCTGCTGCAGAATTTTTCCGACGCGCTCAAACGGACCGAATGGTGATGTGCCAACGGCATACGCAACCGCGTAGTTGGGGCCCGTCCATCCGCCCTCTGACCACATGAAATAGTACTTGTTGTCTTTGATCATCATGTACGCACCTTCGACATAACCGGCCGGCGTAATTTCCCTGAACGTGGTGCCATCGGCAAACGGAATGAAACCCGTGAACGTGTCGTTCAGTTTGGCGATGTTGCAATGTTTCCAGCCGCCGTAAATGATGTAATACGCGCCATCCTTGTCCTGAAAAACCATTTGATCGATAGGCTGCGCACCGTTGTGAAACTTGTCGATGAGGGGTTTGCCCAGGTAATCGAGAAACGGACCGGCTGGCGTGCGTGATCGCGCCACACCTATCCCACCAAGCGCCGAATCGCTTTGAATGTCGTTCGCACCGAAAAACAAATAGTACCAATCGCCCTTCTTGATAATTGACGGCGCCCACATCGCGCGTTTCGCCCACGTGATATTTGGCATATCCAGCACGCGCGCGTGTTTTGTCCACGTTATCAAATCCGTTGACGAAAACGCATCCATGAACGTTTGCTGATCATACGGCGCTGAATACGTTGGGAATATCCAGTACTGATTTTCAAACACATGTGCTTCGGGATCTGCATACCATCCCGGAATGATCGGGTTGCCTGAGCGCGCGGTTTGCGCCTGTACATCGGTCGCGCCGGCAAATGACGCGCTCAAAATCAAGGCAGTTAACGCGACCGTAACAGGCAGCCGGATACGCATGAAATATTCCAGAAGGTAGGGTTGAAATACGCCAACGTGTCTTTTTGCTGAGCTGCTGACAACACTGCAACGACACAGGAGCCGCACGACATGACACTACTTCTCAACCGCCAACTCGGCCAGCATCTTCACGACGAAGAACCGCACGAAGATTACGGTGGGTTACATCGT
>JBDTTO010000163.1:0-6658 GCA_039930585.1 Gemmatimonadaceae bacterium | reverse complement strand
TTGAATCTCATCAACGCGCGCAGTCTGGCCGAAGCACGAGGTCTGGAATTATCAGTCGCCGAATCGTCGGAGCTTGGCCATCCGCGCGCGGTCGAAGTTGCGCTGTCGGGTGGCATGCAGCAGCTCGCGGTGGCCGGTATCGTCACGGAGAATGGATCAACGCGCCTCACGCGCATTGGTTCGTTCCACGTTGATGTGAATCCGCGTCAAACGCTCGTGGTGCTGACCAATCAGGACGTACCAGGCGTCATTGGTCGTGTTGGAACGTTGCTCGGAGAACAAAAGGTCAACATCGCGGAGTATCACCAGGCGCGACTGGCGCAAGGTGGTGAAGCACTGGCCGCAATTTCTGTTGACGGCAACGTCGAAGAATCAACACGACGCGCACTGCTCGAATTGCCTGACGTGTTGTCAGCCAGCATCGTGCACTTTCGTGGGGCGTAATTCGTCGCAATGAATACGGAGCACGGGCGATGATTGCGACTTCGAGTGATCTGGATGTTCGTCGTGCGTATGCGCGTGATGTCAGCGGGCTGGAGCTCGTGCCGGAGTTTGTGGCGCGTCCGTCATCGGCCGAAGAAACGGTTGAAGTAATCAAGGAAGCATTCGCTGCGCGCATTCCGATCACGACAGCGGGCGGCCAGTCCAGTACAACGGCTGCGTCGATTACAGATGTTGGCGTAATACTTTCACTCCGCGCATTGGCGGGACCGATTCAGGTGAATCCTGAAACGCGCACCGTTCGCGTTGATGCGGGGGTCATAGTCGCAGACGTGCGTCGAGCGGCGGCCGAACACGGTTTGTTATTTGCACCGGACCCCACCAGCGAAGAAGAAAGCACGGTGGGTGGCGCAGTCGCGTGTAATGCGTCAGGTGCGCGTTCGCTGCGTTATGGCGCGACACGTCCACACGTACGTGCACTCACGGTTGCGATGGCCAACGGCGATGTGATGGAATTTCGTCGTCCCGAACTTGAAAAGAACACCGTTGGATTTGCGCTCGCGCACGATCCGGTTGACTGGTTTGTTGGCAGTGAGGGCACGCTGGGTGTGGTGCTGAGCGCCGAGTTCAAGCTGTTGCCGCTGCCTGTTCACAGCATTGGTCTCGCAATTCCGTTTGCCAGCGAAGCAAGTGCACTGGCGTTTGTGGTGGCCGCGCGTCGTTCACTGTTGGTAAATCCGCGGTGTCTCGAATATTTCGATGAGTTGGCGCTCACGATTGCGCGCGAAAGCGAAGGTGGCGCCGCGCCCGGGCGCACAGGCTCGTGTATGGTGTACGCGGAGGAAACCGGCAGCGATCTGAATCCGGATGCCGAACTTCCGTTGGATGCCTGGTTGGAGTTGGCGGAAACACACGGTGCCGACACAAGCGACATTCGTGTGTACGATTCTGAACCCGCGCTGCTTATTGCGCGCAAATTGCGTCACGCGGTGCCCAGTACGATGAACGAACGCGGCGCGCGTTATCGCAGTGCTGGCGGGCGCAAAGTCTCCACCGATTGGGCGGTGCCGTTTCCATTGCTGGCGAACACGCTGATGAAGGCGCGTGCGCACGCCGACGCTGCGGGTATTGAACAGGCCGTCGCGTACGGCCACGCGGGCAACGGTCATCCACATCAGAACTTTATTGCACGCGATGCAGACGAGTTGAAACGCATCGAAAAAGTTGTGGAGACGACCTTGCACGATGTGCTCGGCGTGGGTGGAACTGTTGCGGCCGAACACGGAATCGGAAAACTCAAACGCAAGTGGTTACCGCTGCAGATGTCCGACGTACAGCAGCGCGCGATGCGTGCACTGAAGAACGAGCTCGACCCGCGCGGCCTCCTGGCGCCGGGCAACGTGTTGTAGTTCTTCGGACGTTTATGTCGCAGAACGCACATCCTCTGTTCTCGACGGTGATTTTCGACGCCGACTCTACACTCGCCGCCATCGAAGGCATTGACTGGCTGGGCGCGTTGCGCGGCGCCGACGTTGGTTTGGCCGTGCAACAGCTGACCGATCGAGCCATGATGGGCGAAGTGGCGCTCGAAGATGTGTACGCGGCGCGGCTCGACGTCATCAAGCCGACACTGCGTGAAATTGGGCAGCTGAGCAAAGCTTACATCGATAGCATCGAGCCAGGCGCACGTGAGGTCATTTCCGAATTGCAGCGCGCGGGGGTACGCGTCATAATCGTGAGCGGCGGATTACGCTCGGCCTTACTGCCACTCGCGGCGTTTGTAGGTGTGGCAGCAAGCTCGGTATTCGCCGTCGATCTCGAGCACGACAGTGATGGCAACTACCTCTCGCTCGCGCCAAACCAGCTGCTTTCGCGCCAGGACGGAAAACCGCGCATCGTGCACAACCTCGCGTTGCAACCGAGAACGGCGATGGTTGGTGACGGTTCGACGGACGCCGCAGTTCGAGAAATGACCGACATCTTCATCGCGTACACCGGCGTTGTACGCCGTTTGCCCGTGGTCGCAGTCGCGCACGCAGAAGCGCGCAATTTCGCCGAACTTCGTGCGTTGTTGTTCGAGACCGGAGCATGATGAAAAATTCCGCGACACCTGTTGTCAAATGCCTCGCTGCGCCGTTCGAGTTCCGCCCATTCGACGCGTCGCAGCTATTCGCGCCCACCGCACGCACTTTGCCATGAATAATTTCGGCACGTTTTTTCTTCCCGGCCCAACCGAAGTGCGTCGCGAAGTTCTCGCGGCCATGTTGCAACCGATGCTGCCGCACCGCGGTGCCGCATTCGAAGCTCTGTACGCGCGCCTGCAGGACGGCCTGCGTCCAATATTCCGCACGACTCGTCCAGTGTACATTTCGAGTTCGTCAGCGACGGGGCTGATGGAAGCGGCAATTCGCTGCGCGCCCGTCGGCCCGATTCTCTCGCTCGTCAACGGCGCATTCAGTGAACGATTTTCAGCGATTGCACAGGCGTGCGGACGCGAAGTGGAAATTGTGTCGTGCCCGTGGGGCGAAGTAGTTTCGTTGGACGCGGTCGAAAGCGCGCTCAAGGCAAAACACTTTTCGGCAGTTACGGTTGTGCACTCCGAGACGTCAACCGGCGCGCTTACTGATCTCGATGCGCTGGCAAAAGTTGTACACGCACACGATGCGTTATTGATCGTTGACTCAGTCACCGGTATTGCCGGTGCTCCTGTTGAAACCGACGCGTGGAAACTCGATTTTGTGCTGACGGGATCGCAGAAGGCGCTCGCATTGCCACCGGGACTCGCGTTTGGTGTCGCATCTGAGCGGTTCATTAAAACGGCAGCGCAGTCGTCACGCGGATTGTATTTCGATCTCGTGGAGTTCGAGCAGTTCACGCACAAGAATCAAACGCCCAGTACGCCGGCCATCTCGCTGATGTACGCCGCCGAAGTGCAGTGCCAGGAAATCGCGCGCGAAGGCATCGAACGCCGCTGGGCGCGCCACACCAGCATGATGGAACACATGCATTCCTGGGTGATGGAAGCTCGGCGCGAAACCGGACACCAACTGGATGTGCTCGCACCACTTGAGTCGCGCTCACCAACTGTTACCGCCGTTACGCTGCCAACTACTCTTTCGGGTGATTCCGTCGCCCGCGCAGTAGGCGATCTTGGATTTGTGATTGGTGCGGGCTACGGACAGCTCAAGAAGTCGACGTTTCGCATTGGACACATGGGCGATCACACGGTCGAGGGGCTCGCGCACTGCCTGGATGCGGTGACGGCAGCGCTCGCAAAGATGCACTGAGTTATCACCGGCAATTTTCTGCAGTTCCAACGCACGTAGGGGGACAGGGACATGGACTTCAAAAACAAGCTGATTGTGATCACGGGTGTTGGCCGCGCGGGTCAGGCCGGCGAGATCATTGCGCAGACGTTTGCTCAGCAAGGGGCGACACTCGCGCTGATGGATTTGCAACAAGCCGAAGTTGAAGCACGCGCTGCAACATTGGTCAGTGCGGGTTTCAACGCGACCGCACACGTGGCCAATCTTTCCGACGCCGAAGCCGCAAACAAAGCCGCCGCCGAAGTGGCAGAAAAACATCAGACACAATTTAATGGAGCGGTACACGCCGTGATTTGTGCGGCGGGTGGATTTGGAATGACCGGCCCCGTCGACGAAAGTGATCCCGCGGCGTGGCACAAACAATTTCTCATCAATCTCGACACAGCGTATGCAACGACGCGCGCGTTTCTTCCCGCGTTACGCAAAGGGAACGGTTCGCTGGTGTATTTCGTTTCGACCGCATCATTGCCGGGCGGAAAATCAGCGGGGATGGCGGCCTACAACGCAGCCAAGAGCGGCGTGATTGCGTTGATGCGCACAGTCGCCGAGGACGAGGTTGATCATGGCGTGCGCGCGAATGCAGTGGCGCCAACGGCAATTCGTACAGCGGCCAACATGGGAGCGCTGAATGACAAAACGAAATACGTCGAGCGCGAGTCTGTTGCGGATGTTGTCGCGTTCTTGTCGAGTGACTGGGCGCGAAACGTGACTGGTCAGGTGTTGCGCCTGGCGTAGCGCGCAGCTACGGCACTGCAACAGCAAAACTGCAACAGCAAACTGCAACAGCAAACTGCAACAGCAAAACTGCAACAGCAAACTGCAACAGCAAACTGCAACCAATGGACGCAGATAATGCGGATTGGTGGGGATCACGCGGATACTACGCATCACTTCTGATTGCGAAAATTTGCGCGAGGTGCAGGCAGATTTTTTTGTAGACTGCGCGCGGTGTCGCAGAGATTTCCACGGCGCTGTACGGACTTTCTATCTATTGTCGTTACGCGCAGGAGTGTTCGAAGTTGCTCGCTGTTTCATTAAAAAATGCGAAGTCTGGTAGCCGTCTGTGCAGCACGAATCCGCGCCGGTCAGATCAGCACGATCCGTCAAGAATCTGCGTAATCCGTGTCCATTGGTTGCTGTTGCAGTTCGCAGTTTCGGTTCGCGAACTCCCGCGACGCCACCAGTCCTCCGCGCGAATCAGATCCGCCAAATCCGCCAAATCCGTTCAATCCGCTTCAACGCTGTTTGCCCGATCTCCGCCGCCCCGCGCAATCCCCCTTCACCCGCCCCAATGAAATCCGCCGAAGTCCGCGACACGCGAATGTAAGCAAGCACCTAGCGTAACTTCCAGCGCCATAGCACTTTACACCACGTGACCCTGGCCGCACGACGGCGCCCTGCCGTGCGAGGCGTGGTCCTCGATCGCGCGATCGAAGCCCTGCCTCTTTTCCGCTTGAGTGATTCGGCGGAGGACTCGCCCGTCTCGTATACAACCGAGAATGGCGGGCGCTGGCGCGTAATCCCAGCTCCCGGCGATCGCTTGCCTGGCACGTTCGATCAGGACGTGTATGTCGAAGTTCTGCACCGCTACCACGAAGCGGGCGACCCGGCCGACGGCGCCATCTCCTTCACGCTGCACTCGTTTCTGCGCAGCATGGGACGCCGCGCCGACGGACGCACGTATGAACAGCTGCGCGGCGCGCTCACGCGTCTCGAACGCACGACGCTCGAATCCATCGGCGCATACTGGTCCGCTACCAGCGGCGAAGCAGAAATCAGCTTCTCGTTGTTCAGCACCGTGGCCGTTCAACGCCGACGTGTCGCGGACCGCGAGCAGCTGCACCTGTTTGGCAATCTCACGGCCGGCGAACCTGGTGATGCGCGCGTTGTGATCTCGCCAACGATTCGCGCAAACCTCAACGCACGACACGCGATCACGCTGTCAGCCGCGCGTTATCACGCGCTGTCGTCGCCCGTGGCACGTCGACTGTACCGATTGCTCGAGGTCGCTCGTGCCGAAGGACGTTTGTCATGGCGCGTACCGCTGGAACGCCTCGCCGAACAGCTTCCGCTATCGCAACGATATCCGTCGCATCTGCAACGAGTTTTGCAGCCAGCGCACGAAATGTTGCTGAGCGCTGGTCTTCTGCGCGACGTCGGCATCAAGCAGTACGAACGCGTCTGGCAGGTTGACTACGTACTGGGTTCACGCCCTCGCGAAGAAGTTTGATTGTTGAGGGCGTTCGCCGGTCGCTGCTGGCACACCTTTGGAAGTTTGATTGAAATAGCCGGAAGGTGACGCGCCGCTCGCGGTTGCCACGACTCTGGAGCGACGTACTGTTTTATCGCGATTCGGGCTGGCCCCGAATGTGCCTGGGATGCATCTTGCCGACCCAATGCACCCTCCGAAACGATTCGTCGCCGCCGCTCTTCTTCTATTTGCCGCCGTGCGACTCTCCGCGCAGCCAGCGATTCCCGAGACCGCAACTGGTCGCGAAATATTTATTGCCGGATGCGCCAGCTGTCATAGCGGCGATGGCCGAGGCGTCACACAGGCACAAGTTGGATTCAGCGATCCGCTGCCCGATTTCACCGACTGCTCATACGCGTCGCGCGAAGCACATCAGGATTGGGAAACACTGGTGCGGGAAGGCGGCGGCTCGCGCGCGTTGTCCACGCGCATGCCCGCGTTCGGAAGTGCGTTAAGCAAAGCGCAAATTTCACGCGTGGTCACGTACATCCACACGTTGTGTCACGACAAACGCTGGCCCAGCGGCGATCTCAATCTTCCGCGCGCCATTGCCACTGAAAAAGCATTTCCCGAAGACGAAACTGTGCTGACCACCGAAGCCAGCACGCGTCACGGCGAAGGTTCGGTGGTCAGCACCTTC
>JBDTTO010000162.1:0-6662 GCA_039930585.1 Gemmatimonadaceae bacterium | reverse complement strand
TGCTGATCACGGGGCGCGGCAATCAGAGCGTTGATCGATATTCGCCGGTTCGGGAGGCGATTGTGCGATTGCTTCCTTCGCTTCGGCGCCGCAACGTCATCAGTCACTATCTCGAGCATACGCCCGGGTCGTTTGTGATTGAACCGGCGTCGATGGCGGCGCTGTTCGATGCACCTAAGCGGCGGCGTGAGCGTTCGCGTCCCGTTGAGCAGGCGACGCCGGTATCACTGGCAGCGCTTGAACCGGAAACGGTGCGGCAGTTGCGCGATCTGGCCATGATCACGTTGGCGGGTCTTGGTGTTCATTCACCAACGGCCGATGTGGTGCGTGATGAGATGCAACATCAGTTTTCAGCACTGACGGCTGGCATACCTGAGGGTCAGGATCAGGAAGCCGTGTTACAACAGGCCATACAGCGGGCCGCCGAAGAGTTTGAGCAGTAATCCCAAAACAAGACGAGGCGTATCAGTGTTTGCACTTCGACAGATGTGGCCCAAACTGGCTGTGCCAGGATTGGTGTTGCCGGCAGCGTTTGCGTTTGCTCCGGCGCTACTGAGCGCGCAAGGCGCGGCGAAACCACTCACGGGATACTCGCCAGCATCTTCGGCCGAGCAGCGTCGCATTGAGGAGATCGCGATTGGCGGCCCTCAGGGAATTCGCGCGCGCGAACATTCACGCGCGCTGTCGAAAGAGCCACACGTTGCGGGCACGCCCGCGCAAACGCGCACGCGCGACTACGTCATTGAGCAGATGAAGGCGATGGGCATCGAAACCGAAAGTCGCGGCTACGATGTCTGGTTGCCACACGCGACCGGCGTAAAAGTCTGGCGCATGGGTCGTGACACCGCCGAACTCAATCTGGTCGAACCCGCGATCAAGGGTGATGCGGTTACGGAATTGACGCCGTATCCAACAGTGAATGGATCAAGCGCCGCCGGTGTTGGCGAAGGACAAATCGTCTTCGTGAATTATGGACTGATCGAAGACTACGCGACGCTGGATTCGCTGGGCGTTTCGGTTAAGGGCAAAGTGGTGATTGCGCGATATGGTCGAAGCTTCCGTGGTATCAAGGCACGTGAAGCGGAGAAACGTGGCGCCGTCGCGTTGATGATCTATACCGATCCGCAAGACGATGGTTTTGTACGCGGCGATGTGTATCCCGACGGACCGATGCGTCCGTTGGAAGGTGTGCAGCGCGGCAGCGTCTTCAATGGAGCAGGCGATCCACTCACGCCGGGCTATGCAGCCAAACCTGGCGCGCCGCGCATTCCGGTTGATCAGGCGCAGCTGCCAAAAATTCCGGTTGTTCCGATCAGCGCAATGAATGCGCAAAAGCTCATGCAGGATTTGCGTGGAACGGAGATTCCCGCGAATTGGCAGGGCGGCATGGGCATACGGTATCACGTCGGTCCCGGACCCGCGCGCGCGAAAGTTGAAGTCACGACGGACGCTGCCACTGCGGGCACGAAAACAATCTGGGATACGTTTGGAATTATTCGCGGCGCGGAATTCCCCAACGAATACGTGTACATCGGCGGACATCGCGATGGCTGGGGACCGGGTGCGGCCGACAACGTCAGTGGCGTTGTCAGCATACTTGAATCCGCAAAGTCTATTTCCGATCTGATGAAGAAGGGATGGCAGCCGCGTCGCAGCATTGTATTCGCAACGTGGGACGCCGAAGAGTGGGGCCTGGTCGGCAGCACCGAATACGTCGAAGACGATTCGCTCAAGTTGATGCAGGGTGCTGTTGCGTATTTCAATCAGGATGTCGCCGCGCAGGGGCCGAGTTTTGGCGGCGGCGGAACTCCGTCGCTACGTGCAGTGTTGCGTGACGTGTTGCAGACGATTCCGAATCCGGCTGGCATGGGCACGTTGTACGATGCGTGGAAAACAACGAGTGGCATTAAAGACACGGCATCGCCGCCAATGGGCGATCCGGGTGGCGGATCAGACTTCGCCGGCTTCTACAACCACCTCGGCATTCCAATTGCCGAGTGGGGTTTTGGTGGACCATCGGGCACGTATCACTCCACGTATGACACGTTCGCGTGGATGGAAAAATTTGGCGACAGTGACTTCAAGTATCACGCCGCGGCCGCACGCATTGGTGCAACGATGGTTGTGCGCATGGCTGACGCTGACATTTTGCCGTACGACTACGTGGAGTTTGCGAACACCATGCGTCGCTATTTGCCGGCGCTGCGTCGTGGCTTTGCGACGAAAGGGTGGGATACAACCGCCATTGCGCCATTGGGAACTGCGATCGACAAGTTGCAGCAATCGGCGCAGCAATTTGCGGTCACGCGTGATGCGATGTTGCGCACCACTTTACCGAAAGCGACGCGCGAAAGTACCAACAAGTCGCTGTTGAAAGTTGAGCGCGCCTTTACGCGCCCATCGGGACTCAAGGAACGTCCATGGTATCGCAATCTGATTTACGTGGCCGACATCGATAACGGATATTCGAACATGAATTTTCCAGGCGTGAACGAAGCGGTGCGCGCTGGCAACGGTGATTTGGCGAAGGCTGAGATCACCGATCTCGTTGGGCGTTTTGCCGCTGCCACGGCTGCAATTGACGAAGCGAAAGCCAAAATTTCGGCACCCCCAGCGGCACCACCAAAGAAGAAGTAGACGCTCGTGACATTCTCGAACTCACGTTACTCTCGACAACACGTATTGCGTGAGTTCGGGTTGGCTGGTCAGGAAATGCTCAGCAAAGGGCGCGTACTCATTGTGGGCGCGGGTGGCCTTGGTTCGCCCGCGGCGATGTATCTCGCGGCGGCGGGTGTTGGTACACTTGGTCTCGCCGATGTTGATGTGGTTGATGAAAGCAATCTGCATCGGCAGTTGTTGTATGGAACGCAGGATGTTGGCGCAAACAAACTTGATGCGGCTGCAAAGCGGCTCGCGGAAATAAATCCGCTGGTGAAGGTGCAACTGCATCACACAAAAATTGACGCGAACAACGCGCGCGAGATTATCGCCAACTACGACATTGTTGTGGATGGTACGGACAACTTTCCAACGCGTTATGCGATCAACGACGCGTGTGTTGCGCTGAACGTTCCATTTGTCTACGGAAGCGTCGCGCGATTTGAAGGGCAGGTCAGTGTGTTTGCTGCGCCCAACGGTCCGTGTTATCGCTGCCTGTTTCCTGATGAACCGGCCGCGGGCACTGTTCCGAACTGTGCCGAAGACGGAGTGCTGGGAATTCTTCCCGGCATCATCGGGCTGCATCAGAGTGCCGAAGTCATCAAATGGCTTACGGGCATTGGGCGGATGCTGGTCGGTCGCTTGCTCATGCTTGATCTGCTTGATCACTCCACGCAGGAAGTAACTCTTGCACGAGATCCCTCGTGCGTGGCGTGCGGAAGCGGTGCAAAGTCCACTACAATAGAAGGGTCGGCTACTTTACCAACGACTGCGGCCGCAACTTCAAACGCAACTTCAAACGCAACTTCAAACGCAACTTCAAACGCAACTTCCACCACACGAACCATGCCTGAAAGCGCGCCCGAAATTGACGTGACCGAAGTTGCAGAGCGTTTGCGGAATGGTGAGGAGTTTGTGTTGCTGGATGTGCGTGAGCCCTGGGAGTTTGAAGCGGCGCAACTGCCAAACGCGGTGTTGGTTCCGCTTTCAACGTTGACGAGTGCGATCAATTCGCTGGACATGGACCGTGAGTACGTTGTGTATTGCCATCACGGCATGCGCAGTGCGATGGCCGCGAATTGGCTCAAGGCGCAGGGGTTTGCGCGCGTCTCAAACATGACGGGTGGCATTGATGCGTGGAGCATCAACGTGGATCGGTCGGTGCCGCAGTACTGATTGATCGAGACGTTTCACTCATGTGGATTGTTGTTTCGCTGATTCTTGTCGTCGTCGCGATTGCGTGGATCTGGCGCACGCGCGCACAAAACATTCGCGTGTTTGAGAGTCACAATGCAAAGCGGCGACCTGTTGGTGCGAATGGCTTGGTCGTCGGTGCCGAGGCGGTGTTTTTGCAGGGAAATCAGTCGCACGCGGTGTTGTTGATGCACGGTTTTGGCGACACGCCGCAGTCGGTACGTCCGTTGGCGGATGCGCTGAATGCCGCCGGTTGGACAGTGCACGCCGCGTTGATGCCGGGGCATGGTCGCGCGCTGCGTGAGTATGCGGCGGCTGGCGCATCGGACTGGATTCACCACGCGAAAAGGTCCTATCACGAACTGCGCGCCACGCACGACACGGTGGTGGTGTGCGGTATCTCAATGGGTGCGGCGTTGTCGGTGATTCTCGCGGCCGAACATCCGGAGATTCCGGCCGTCGCGTTGCTGGCGCCGTATCTCGTGATGCCCCGCGACATGAAAATCAAAACGGTCGCTGCCCGGCTTTTTTCATTTGTAATTCCGTATCATGAAAATATTGGCGGCGATCGATCAATTCATGATTCGGTTGCGCGCGGTCGCACGCTTGGCACAGGTGTGGTAACGGGACGGTCGCTGAACGGTTTGCGCGAGATTTCCGTGCGCGCACAGGCGGCGTTGCCGAGTGTCAAAGCGCGGGCGCTGTATTTGCAGTCGCGTGAGGACAATCGCATTGATGCGGGTGATGCGGTGACGTCGTTTGCGCGCCTTGGGAGCGCGGTCAAGGAACAGCGTTGGTTGACGGGGTGCGGACACATCATCACGGTGGACTTCTGCAAGGACGAAGTTGCACGTCAGGTGATTGAGTGGTTTGCGCCCGAGCTTCGGCGCGGGCAGTGAAGTGCTGCTCGGTTTAGGTGGAACTGCATTTCACGCGTCTCCGCTTCCTCCGCGTCTCCGCGTGAAAATTCTTCCTGCGTATCCTGAAGCATCGCTCCAAACGACGAGCAGTTGTCGAGCACAAGCTTGTACCACGAAATCCGCAATTCCAAACCACCCCGAGCGGAGCCGCACATGGCCAACGAACAGGCATTTGTCACCGCAGCAATGAACTCATGGAATTCGAATCTGAAGGCCATCGACGCGTATTTTGCCGGCAAAGGCGACGCAGGGCTGAACGACGAAATTGCGCCGGGTAAAAACCGCCTCATTTATCTCATGGGCCACCTCGCTGCGGTGCATGATCGCATGATTCCTCTGCTCGGACTTGGCGATCGGCTGCATCCCGAGCTCGATGCGCTATTCCTCAGCGCCAAGGATCGTGAGGTCGAAATTCCAGCCACAGAGGACATCCGGAAAAAGTGGACCGAAATCAATGGCAAGCTGTCGTCCGCCATGATGGCGCTTTCGGCCAGCGATTGGCTGAGCCGGCACGCGTCCGTGTCCGAGGAAGATTTTGCCAAGGAACCGCACCGGAATCGCTACTCCGTGCTCATGAGCCGGACCAGTCACCTGTGGTACCACTACGGGCAGATGGTGCTGGCTCCGAAAGCGACCTGAGCCTGAATGACACGCGCGGGTTAGCTGGCTAGATTTCGGGTTTCCCGTACAGTTCCCGCGCTGGAGCGCACCGCATGCCAGAGTTTGGAAGTTGGGCGTCCGCCTGGTGGAAGCCCGTTTTATTCATCGTTATTGCCGGCCACCTCACCAACGTGAGCGTGACCTTGTTTCTGCATCGCGCGCAAACGCATCGCGGCGTTCGCTTTCATTACCTGGCCGAGTTGCCGATGCGTGTGTGGTTGTGGTTGACCACTGCGATTCGCACCAAGGAATGGGTCGCCTGTCATCGCAAACATCACGCGTTTGCCGATCGTGATGGCGATCCACACAGTCCGATTGTTGAAGGGCTGCGAAATATTCTGTTGAAGGGTGCGTTTTATTATCGCAAGACCGTGCGTCAGCCGGCGGTTCTTGAGAAGTACGGCAAAGGCACGCCTAACGATTGGATCGAGCGCCACATTCTGGAAAAACGCAGCAGTCTGGGCATCGTGTTCATGCTGGCCATTGATATCTGGTTGTTCGGATTTTTCATCGGACCGTTGGTGTGGGCTGCGCAGATGATCTGGATTCCGCTGTGGGCGGCCGGTGTCATCAACGGCATTGGTCACGCGCTGGGTTATCGCAACCACGATGTGAAAGATGCAAGCCGCAACATCTCGCCGATCGCGATCTGGTTGGGCGGCGAAGAGTTGCACAACAATCATCACGCCGATCCGCACTCTGCGCGTTTTGCGCATCGCTGGTTTGAGTTCGATATCGGTTGGTTGTACATCAAGTTGCTTTCGATTTTCGGCCTGGCCGAAGTGAAATACGCGCGCGAAGGCGCGCATGTACGCGTAGCGGAGTAAACATGGCCGACGTGACCTGCACTCGTTGTGGCAACACCCGCGAAGGATTTGAGCGCACGCCGTTTCCGGGCGCTATTGGTGCGCGCATTGTTGGCGAGATTTGCAAGGACTGCTGGGCGGGTTGGCTCAAGCAGCAAACCATGCTGATCAACCACTACGGATTGAACGTGATGGATCCGCAGGCGCGCACGTTTCTGACGCGCAACATGGAGGCCTATCTGTTCAAGTCAGGACAGGCCGACGACGTTGATACGTCCAAACAAGGCACGATCAGCCACTAAAAGCTGGCTGACGGTTGGTGTGGGAATATTGAAGGCCGGCGATGGTTTGCCGGCCTTTTTTGTGTGCCTTCGGACGGGGTGCTGTGGCGCGACCCCTCGAGTGGAGTCAGATGCCGTTAACC
>JBDTTO010000161.1:0-6711 GCA_039930585.1 Gemmatimonadaceae bacterium | reverse complement strand
TCAAACTAGTGCGTGGCAATCGTGATTCGGCGGCGGACGCAATTATTCAATGCCGCGATCGCCTCAAGAAACGTGTGTCGGTGATGATTTTTCCCGAAGGCACGCGCTCGCGCACAACAGAAATGCTTCCGTTCAAGGATGGAGCATTTCGCTTGGCGATCGAATCAGGCGCGCCCATTTTGCCGATTGCCGTTGCAGGCACGCGTTACGCGATGGCGAAAGGCTCGTTTCGTTTTCAGCGTGCGCGCGCCATTGCCTCGCATCTTGAGCCGATCGAAACAACCGGAATGAGTTTGTCGGATATTCCAGCACTCAAGTTGCGTGTTCGCACCGCAATTGAAGAGGGACGTCGCGCGCTTGCGCGTGAATTGGGCATCAAGATGGTTGAGAGTAACGCGCCCGCCGAACCAGTTACTGACGAAACGGACGATTGACGCATGCGCACCGTTTGTTTGAACGCTTCTGACAAACGGATGCAGCCGTCATGAATGGAATTGCGCCTCGCGACGAGAGCGAGCTTGAAGAACAGCTCTCTCGTCCGGATGATGTCACACGCGAAGCACTTGGCGCTCTCGACGGCGACATTCTCATACTGGGCGCCGGCGGAAAGATGGGGCCGACCTTGGCTCGTATGGCACGCCGCGCGCTTGATGACATTGGTGCTCCGCGCAACGGACCGACGGCTCGGCGTGTAATTGCTGTTTCGCGATTCAGTAGTGCAGGTGCCGCAAGCAGTCTCGAATCATTCGGCGTCGAAACAGTGCGTGCTGATCTGTCCGATCCGGCCGCGTACGGACAACTTCCGCGCGCTGCGAATGTTGTGTGGATGGTTGGGCAGAAGTTTGGCACGACAGGCGACCCTGTTGGTACGTGGACGCACAACGTTGCGGCCGCCGCATTTGGCGCTGAGCATTGCGCAGATTCGCGTGTCGTTTGTTTTTCTTCCGGCAACGTGTATGCGCGTGGTCCGCTGTCGCGCGGCGGTTCGCTGGAAACAGATACACTGAATCCCGATGGCGAATACGCGGCGTCCTGCATCGGCCGTGAGCGCGTGTTTGAATCGGCGGCCAAACGATTGCACTTTCCGCTGCTGCTGTATCGGTTGTTTTACGCGTGCGATCTGCGTTATGGCGTGGTCACCGATATTGCACTTCGAGTACAGCGTGGCGAGCGCATTTCACTTGCGACACCAGCGGCCAATGTCATTTGGCAGTGCGATGCCAATCGATTGGCGCTTCGTGCACTCGGCAGCGCGGCTAATCCGGCCGTCGCGCTAAACGTTACCGGACCGATTGTAAGTGTGCGCGAAATCGCCGAGCGTGTGGGGGCGTGTTTGAAGGTGGATGTGCAGTTTGATGAACCGCCTGAGACGGCGCCCGATGTGTTGTTGGCGAATACTGCACAGCTTCAACAAACGTTGCCCTACGACGGTCTATCGCTGGAGACTCTCTGCGACTGGGCGGCTGATTGGGTTCACTCGGGCCAGCACGTGCTCAGCAAACCCACCAAGTTTGATGTGCGCGATGGCAAGTACTAACCGCGTGTTCAAACCATGAAAATCGATTCGCTGCGAGCGGCGCTGTTGGAAGGGCACGTCATTCCGGCGCATCCTCTTGCGCTGACAGACGCACTCGCGATTGACGAAAAGCATCAGCGTGCGTTGACGCGCTATTACGTGGCTTCGGGTGCGGGTGGAATGGCGGTTGGAGTTCACACCACCGGATTTCCGATTCACGATCCGAAAATTGGCTTGTACGAGCCCGTGTTGGCGCTTGCAGCGGAAACTGCGACGAATGCGTTTGCGCGAGAAGCATCCAATCGCAATAGTGAAGCAACAAAGCGAACGTTTATTCGCGTAGCCGGTTTGATTGGGGATACGACGCAGGCGCTGCGCGAAGCGCACATTGCCAAATCACTGGGTTATCACTGCGGCCTGTTGTCGCTTGGCGCCTGGCGAAACTCGACGTCGGCTGAAATTCTGGCGCACTGTCGTCACGTGGCGGACGCAATTCCACTGTTCGGTTTCTACTTGCAACCAGCCGTGGGCGGGCGCGTGCTCGATTACAAATTCTGGCGTGGCTTCTGCGAAATTTCCAACGTGGTTGCGATCAAGGTTGCGCCGTTCAATCGGTACGCAACGCTGGATGTGTTGCGCGCCGTTGCTGACTCGGGACGTACAGATGTTGCGTTGTACACCGGCAACGATGATGCAATTGTGAGTGATCTCGTCACGGACAGTTCCATTGAACTAAATGCGTCACGATCGCCAAAGTTTGTTGGCGGACTGTTGGGACAGTGGGCAGTCTGGACGCATTCAGCGGTGCAACTACTGAACGAAATTCTTGTGTGGCGTCAATCCGGAAGCGCGGATGTGCCGCGTCGTTGGCTTGCCTACGGTGCCAACCTGACCGAAGCGAATGCAGCAATATTTGATGTCGCAAACAATTTTACTGGGTGCTTACCGGGAATTCTGGAAGTGCTGCGATTGCAGGGACTAGTGAAGAACACGCTGACGCTGGATGGGCACGAGCGATTGTCGCCCGGACAACCCGAGTTGATCGCAGCCGCGCGTGCGCGATTCCCGCATCTTACGGATGATGCTTTTGTTGCGGAGAATTTGGACGAGTGGCTGCGGTAGCGCGGATCTTGCTCCGCCGAATCCGTTTAGTCCGCGTAATTGCTGTTGCTTTTTATTGGTTGTTTCAGCGCCCAAGCATCCGCGCATGCCACGAACTCGCCGCGCGCTTTTCAAAACTTTCACGCCAACGTCCCACCGTATCAATCGTCAAATCGAACACCGGGGTTTCGGCGTTCACTACGCCAGCGCTGATGAGTTCAACGAAGCCGCTTCGATCCGCCGCCTGAACGACACCGTGCGCATCACGATAGAACATGATGCCGCCGCCCATGAGCGACGTACCAATGACCGTTTGCATTGATTGCAAGGTCCGAAATAACCCGTCAATCGAACAGCCCGATGCGCCCGTGGCCGCTTCATCGACACCAATTGCAAGAAAGCGATTGTCGCGAAAGTCGCGCGAGCACACCAGCGGCACTCCGTGCGCACGCCATTGACTGAGATGTTCGTCAACCACCAACAACAGTTGCTTCTGCGCTAATTCATCCAGTGGATCACTGGCGCCGAACACCCAGGCACGGGCGTTCGGCGGCAGCGATTCAAACGAAACGTGTGGCATGTGTTGCAGTTACTCCGGTTTGCCAGTGAGACCCGGCATCTGAATCATCGGCATCGCGCCACCGGTAACCGTTGGCATCTTGCCATCCCAGCGCTTTGCCATCTCGTAACTCACGAGATTTGCAGTGATACTGCGTGACAACAAATCGTTTGCCTTGGCCTGCGCTTCGGCCTGCACAAGAATGGCCTTGGCAGAACCCGCCGCCTTGATGGAATCACCCTGCGCCTGGAACGTGTTTTTCTGCAACTCGTTCTGCGCTGTAAGCGCTTGCTGTTGCATGACGTTCTTGAGCGAAATGGCTTCCATCACCGCTGTCGGCGCACGCAGTTCATTGATGGTGAACTGCATTACCTGCATGCCGTACGGTTCCAAACGCTTTTGCAGTTTGTCCTGTGCGATTTTTACAACTTCCGCCTTTTTCGGGCCCATCATCGCCGCGATTTCTTCAGTACCCATGCTTTCCTGCAACGACTGACGAATGGCCTGCTTCACATAACCGTGCTGAATGGTCCGGATATCAGTGCGAAATTCCTTGTACAGAAATGGCACTTTGGCCGGATCGATCTGAAACGACATGGACACATCAACTGATACTGGCTGACCTTCAACCGAGTTCACGTTGATTTCGTCGTTGGTGCCGTTTTCTTCCGTCGAACTTTTGCTGAGCACAATCGTCTGCATGAACGTCGGATACTCTTCGATGGAGGTGAAGAGTGGATTGCGCATGTGCATGCCCGGACCGAGCGGTGTGTCATCAACACCACCACCGCCGCGGTGAATGACAATGCCAACGTGTCCGGGTTCGATGTAGACAACCGTCGGCCTCACGAGAAACAGCAACACAAACAGCACGAGTGCCACGCCTACGAGTTTCTTCGCCATACCTGAACCACCTCCGGTTCCGCCGCTCATGGAAGACCTCATCGAATTGCGCATCCCCGCAACCGCATCATCAATCGACAACGCCATGCACTGCCTCCTTGTAGCACAAAGGACACAACGTTTCGCCGGTTGGCAGGCGCACCAATTCGGTTTCCTTCTGCAGTCCGTGAATCGGACAGGTTAAGTCGTACTGCTTATCGATTTCTTTTCGATTCGCAGTTTGTGCGAAGCGCTTGCCTACCGGCGTGCGCTTGACAACCGAAAAAAACAAAACGCCCACCACCGCCACGAGGGCGAAGAAGAGGACGCTTTCCAGGATTATGGCGTTCATATGTCTGCTAATATTACGGGATTCGTCCCGGTTTTGTGTCAACTCGTCTCAGTTATTCGCCCTCAGGCTGGCCAAACAACAGCTGTACAAAGGCCGTATCGTCTGGCGCCACGAGCAAATAGACGTGGTCGCCGGGCATCAAAATCGTGTCGCCACGTGGCGCAATCAACTCTGCGCCGCGAATCAACATCATGACCGCGGAATCGGTGGGAACCGGAATTTCGGAAAGAGGCAAGCCCGCCACCGAAAGCAATTCATCAATGCTGTACGAATGAATGAGCGTTTTAAACGACTTGTGTCCCTCGATTTCCAGCACGGCGGGCGGCGCCGGTGGTTCGGCGGCTTCGGCTTTCAATTTGTGCGTCACCCACGGCACGCTGGTTCCCTGCAACGCGGCATTGATCAACACAATGAAGAAGACCACATCAAACACGTGCGTCGCACCAGGCACCCGATACAGTACCGGTAGCGTAGCCAGCACGATTGGCACGGCACCGCGCAGGCCCACCCACCCGATGTACACAACTTCGCGCGCACGGTACCGAAACGGAATCAGGCAAAGCGCAACGGCAACGGGGCGAGCGACAAATGCGAGCAGCAACGCAACCGCCAATCCAATCGGCGCTGCGGAGATCAATCGGGACGGAAACGCGAGCAAACCGAGAACGAGAAACATTCCGATCTGACACACCCACGCGAGCGCGTCATGCACTCGAACCATGCTGTTGCGATACGGCAGCTCACCTTCACCCAACGCAATTCCCGCGACGTAAACGCCAAGAAATCCACTGCCGTGAAAGATTGTGGGCAACGCATACGCAAGACACGCCACACCAACCGTGAGTGCCGGGTACAGTCCGCTTGGTCGCAACGGATAACGCACCAGCATTCTCCGCGCGCCGATTCCCACGGCTATACCAAGGGTGCCGCCAATGAGGCCTTCTTCCACAACCGCAAACAGTGCATGCCACGCCGAGGCATTCAACCGATCAACAATGAACTGGATAACCAGTGTTGTGAGAATCACCGCCAGCGGATCGTTGATGCCCGATTCGAGCTCAAGCGTCAATCCGACTTTTTTCTTGAGGTGCACACCCGACGCACGCAGGACCGAAAATACGGCCGCCGCATCGGTCGATGAGACAATGGCACCAATCAAACACGCTTCCGCCCAGTCAAGGCCAAGGAGGTGCCCACCTGCCGCGACAATTGTGCCAGTAATGACCACGCCAATAGTCGCCAGCGCTCCCGCCGGACCGGCCACCTGCCGCACGTGACTCCAGCGCGTGTTGAGTCCACCATCAAACAGAATGAACGCCAGCGCAACGGAGCCCAGTCGGAAGGCAAGGCCGTAATCGTCAAACGCAATACCGCCGATTCCTTCGGAACCTGCGAGGACACCGATGCCCAAAAATACGAGCGTGAGCGGAATACCTGTTCGCACACTGGCGCGACTGAACACAACGCTCAACACCAGCAACGCGCCGAATGTCGCCAGAAAAAGCGCTGGCGAAATTGCGGAAATGTTCAAGGCGCGGCGAGACCGAGTTCGAAACGCAACATGTCTTTCACCGTGGGATGCCTGAACTCGAATCCCGCGCGCACCAGTGCACTCGGCAACACTCTGAGGCTCGTGAGAATCGTGCTGTCAGCCATCTCTTTTCCAAAGACGGCTTGCAACGCAAACGATGGAATCGGCATAAACGCCGGACGGTGCACGGCTTCACCGAGCGACCGCGTGTACTCGGCATTTGTGACAGGCACCGGCCCCGAAAAATTCACCGCGCCGCGCACATCGTCGCGCATGAGACAGAAGTGCATTGCCCCGATTTCATCGTCGAGCGCAATTGGGCTGACCCAATCGTGACCGCCGGCCAGCGGGCCACCGATACCGGCTTTGAAAATGGGCAACTGTTTGCCGAGTGCACCGCCGGCGGCGCCTTGCACAATGCCGCTCCGCATGTGAACAACCCGAATGCCCGCCTTTTCTGCAGCCGCCGTACACGCTTCCCATTCGCGCACAACGTCGCACAAATATCCTGTTCCGGTTGCGCTGGATTCATCCAGAATTTCGTCGCCGCGATCACCGTAGATACCAATAGCTGATGCGCTCAGCAACACGCGCGGTTTGCGTTCGAGCGCGGCGATTGTTTCGGCAATGAGCGTGGTACCTTGCACACGACTGTCGCGAATGGCCTTACGATGTTCGTCGGTCCATCGTTCTGCGATATTCGCGCCCGCAAGGTGAACCACAGCATCAACGCCTTCGAGTCGTTTCGCGTCGATCGTGCCTTTGGCGGG
>JBDTTO010000160.1:0-6713 GCA_039930585.1 Gemmatimonadaceae bacterium | reverse complement strand
CGGTGGGGCGAGGCGGCGGTCCGAGCTATCAGGCAATTGTCGCACAACCCAGCGGCACAGTGGGCGGTCGTATTCGCATCACCGAACAGGGCGAAGTGATTGCGTCCAAGTATGCGACACCCGAAGTTGGCCGGCAGAATCTCGAAACGCTCGTCGCAGCCACGATGGAAGCGACACTGGTCGCGCGCGCGCAACTGGATGTTTCAATGTTGGACACGTTTCATCCAGTCATGCAGCAACTGTCCGAGCTTGCCTTTCACGCGTATCGCAATCTGGTGTACGAAACCCCCGGCTTTGCGACCTATTTTCGCGAATCAACGCCACTGCTCGAAATTGCGACGCTCAACATCGGCAGCAGGCCGTCGGCGCGTACTTCGTCAGGACGTATTGAAGATTTGCGCGCAATTCCGTGGGTGTTTTCATGGGCGCAGTGTCGATTGCTGCTGCCAGGTTGGTACGGTTTTGGCACGGCTGCAGCAACGTGGCTGGCCGAAACACCTAACGGCATGCACACGCTGCAGCAGATGGCGGCGAACTGGCCGTTCTTTCGCGATCTGCTCACCAACATGGACATGGTGTTGGGTAAATCCGATCTCGCAGTGGCATCACGATACGCGGAGTTGGTAACCGACGCAGCACTTCGCGAATCCATCTTCACGCGCATCAAGGATGAATGGATGCGCACACGCGACGTCGTGCTTGCCATTTTAGGTCAGGATCACCTGCTGCAGGGAAATCCCGTACTCGAGCGTTCGGTGGCAACACGGTTTCCGTACATCGATCCGCTTAATCACCTGCAGGTGGCGCTATTGCGACGACATCGCCTGGCGGCGACCAGCGGCGATGCGACGCCGGACGACCGTATCGAACGTGCCATTCACCTCACGATCAACGGAATTTCGGCCGGGCTCCGCAACACCGGCTGATTGTTGAGCGGCATCCGCGCTACTTTCCCGGCCACTCATACAACGCGCGATACAATTCGCGATTGCGCAAAATGATGCGCACATAATCGCGCGTCTCAACATACGGAATGCGCTCGACAAACAGCTCCGGATCATCACCGCCGGGTTTGACACGCCATCGCGCCACGCGTGAATCACCGGCATTGTAGGCCGCAAGCGCCTGCCCGGTTTGCGCGTACTTGCGCACTGCAGCGCTCAGATGCCGCACACCAAGTTGCACGTTGATATCGCCCTGATAGAGCAACACGGGATCCCACGGCGTAACACCAATGCCGCGCGCAATCGACCCGCCCACTGACGGCATGAGTTGCATCAATCCGCGTGCACCGGCCGGCGACGTTGCATGCGGCGTGAAGTTTGATTCCTGCCGAATCAGCGCCGCCACCAACGCGGGATCAAGCCCACTTCGCGCGCTCTCGGCCAATAACACACCTTCCTGCGCAACCGGATACAACAACCGGTACACCGCGGCGTTTGGTGGTGCGCCCTGATCAAGTGCGCGCCGAGCGAGCGAAATCGCGCGTGAAGTATTTCCGCGGTCGGCAAATCCGCGCGCGGTCGCAAGAATCCGATCGACTGAATTGGAGGCATCGCGCATCAGGCGGTCATCCTCTAATCGCATCTCATCAAGCAATCCAAGCTGTTCCAGAAGGCGCGCGCGATTGTGTGCCGAGTCGATATCAACGAAACGTCTGGTGGAGGATGTTGATGTATCATGTACGGGCGTCCACACCGCTTCGCCCAGTGCACGCGCGGACAACATCGCGTAGTACGACGCACCATTGCGCGAAATGACATCGTGCCAGCGAGCTGCCGCTGCTGTGTCATTGCCCGCCTGTTTCCACGCGCGTCCGCTCCAGTAACGTGCGCCGAGTGCTTCGCTGTGTGAAGGCATTTGCGCATTGAACGTGTCGAGTTCGCGCGCCGCTTGTTCGGGTTCTCGATTGATCAGTGCGATGAGCGCCGCACGCAACATCGCTTGCGGAGCAAACGTGCTGGTGGGATAAGCGCGAACGAGTTCGACGAAGTAGCGCCGTGCCTCAATATCGTGCGACGCATCCGAGGCGAGATCACCAAGCAGATAGAGCGACGATGATGCCGCGGTGGTATCACCGCGATAACGATCGCGCGTTGCAGTCAGCAGTGCGCGCGCAGTCGCGGCATCACCGGTACGCAGCAGTGCACGCGCTCTCTGATAGGCCGCACGGCCAACCAGTGATGACGTTCGCGGAACGCGTGCAAATTGTGCAGCAGCCTCGCGATAACGGTCGAGTCGAAGGAGCATGTCGGCATAATTGTACGCATCGCGATCGTTGCCGATTCCGGCTTTAAATGCACGTGCGTAGCTGGAAACGGCGCGGTCAGCGAGTCCGACAGCCGCTGCCGCGCGCGCAATTGTCAGCTCATCGGCAGCGGTCAGGTTTGACGCATTCGATGTGACTGGAGATGCGACGTTCGGCGTACGAGCATTTGACACCGAACGCGGAACGCCGGCAACTGCATCCGCATCAATCAGTGCAATCGCTTCACGAGCGCCGGCCGGCAGCGGCGTGCGGGCGAGAAACCCAACAAGTTCGTTTCGTACAACATTGCGAGCACTGTCGTGCGAGGCAGTCGCAATTCTCAGACGAAATGCTGCAACCTGTTCGCCGATCTTTTCGAACAAGGCGATGGCGCCCGTGCTGTCGCCAGTCGCTTCACGTGCGCTGGCTTCCGTCCAATCCACGCGCTCGCGCGCGAGTGCACTGCGCACACTTTTGTAATCATCCTGTCGCGTGTGTTCGTCGCGCGTCACATTGGCCGCGCGCAAACGCAACCAGTCACCCGCTTCGGACAATTGTTGTGCCGCTCGCAGATAGTGCACGCGTGCGCTGTCCATGTTCTGCACACGTTCATGCGCCCGCGCCAGCAACGTTTCGCGCTCACCACGCTCGGCACGATTGGACGACAGCGGTATTGCCAGACTCGCATTTCGAAGCGCGATACTGTCCGTCTTCGGTTGACGTGGACTGATGGCCAGCGCGGCGCGCGTGAGCAGCACGAAGCCATGTCCACGAAACTCCGTGCGCAACCACGTTTCGCTCTGCAGCAGCGCCAACACTTCGTTCCACCCTTCCCACGCCGACGCCGCTTCCGCTGCACGTAAAACTGCAGCCGGTGAACGCCGCGCAGGATCCCGCAGCAAAGGCGCAAGCAACTTTGTTGCTTCCCACGGGCGCCCCTGTTCAAGCGCGCGAGTAGCCGCGCGAACGGTTGTGTCCCTGGTGACAATTGGGACCAACGCTGCGCGCATCGATGTCTCGGGCTGCGCGTGTACTGCTTTATCGCAGCCACACAACATCGAAAGAGCGACGATGGCGGTACGCGCTGCGATGCGGGAAAGCCAACGGACGTAGTTCATTCCCTTGTTACACGGATGGCGACAAAAGTAGCGACACCGCATTCATGTTCATGATACGACATCGCATAACACTTCCGACTTTAAGTCAACGTATTCAGCATCAAGAGTCCACTGGCACTAATTCTGGCGTTTCCTGCTGGCGCGATTCACCGCTGCGATCAAGTGCCACCCGCACTGCAAATGGGCCACCAATTTCAAATACGACGACCGCTCCAAGCACCAGCGCTGTGACAATTGGCGCGATTTCTGGAAAGCGCCGCTGCGTGATTAATACCAATCCGACAGCAAGTCCGGCCTGCGGAAACAGTGACCATCCAAGCAGGCGACCCACCGTCTCTGGAAATCCGAAACGTCGCGCCGCAAAACGTACACCGCCCAGTTTGCCCACACAACGACACACGACGTATGTGAATCCCGGTATGCCCAGCGTCGGCAACAGACCGAGGTCGAGTTCAGCGCCGGCAAGTACAAAGAAGATGACGTACAGTGGCGGATCGGTGCGCGACAAAGCTGCAAACAGCTTTCGGCTTTTCCCGGAAAGATTTGCCATCGTTGCGCCAACGGCCAGACTCGCGACCAGTGGTGACAGGTCGACGAGTGATGCAACACCGACAGTCAACAATACGCAGCCAACGAGCAGAATGAGCGTTTCACCTGACTCAACAACCTGCGACGCCCACGACGCCAGCAGCACACCAACGAGAAAGCCCAGCGCTGTCGAACCCGCCAACTGCCAGATCAGCGGAAATATTGCGCGGCCAATTGCGGCAACCGTCATCGCATCCTGCGATATCAACGCACCCAGGTCCAGCACGAGTGCTACCAGACTGAAACCGATCAATGCGACAAGATTGTTCACTGCAATGACGCCGGTCAGCGTCTCGGTGAGTGGGCCTTCTGAGTTGTTTTCGCGAATGACCATCAGCGTCGATGCCGCACCAGTTGCAATCGCTATCGCGCCGAGGATGAGCGAGACTTGCCATGACAACCCGACGACCAGCATGCCGATGGTAACCAATAGCGCCGCACCGCCGGATTCGAACAGCGTCAGCGCAAATAGTCGACGTCCGATTGCGCGGATGCGACCGAATTCGAAGACGGCACCAATCGAAAACAGGATCAGGCCCAGTCCGACCTCACTCAGAATACCGAGCGCTTGCAGCGTCTCGTGCGTAACCGCGCCCAACACCGATGGTCCGACAACAATTCCCGCCAGCAGGTATCCGGTGACCTCGGGAATTTTGACAAACTTGACCAGGTGACCAACCAATAGCGCGAATAGCAGGATCACGCCAAGTGAAGTGAGTTCGTTCATCGGCGCACCCACACACCGCGCATAATTGAATCGCGTTGAAATACGGCAAAGTTGATGCTGTCGGCGGTCAGTCCACGTTCAACCGCACGTGCTGCCTGTTCGCGACCGTTCACGGAATTGCCACCGATCCTCAGCAGCCGATCTCCAACGCGCAAACCGGCCCTCGCGGCGGCCGATCCGGTGCGCACTTCGGTGATGGCGACACCCGCGGCGGCGGGCGATGCGCCAAATCCCAGTCCGGCGTCAAACCGTGACGGCGTCGCCGATGGTATCGAACGCGTGAGCTGTAAAGTGCGTCGCGCGTTTTCGCGGCGTACGGTGATCGCGACAGTGAAACTTGTCGCTGTATCCGCTCCCAGCAGCGCTCGCGGAACGCTGTTATCAACGGCAACGTCCGCGACCTGCACGATGATGTCACCTGGCACAAGTCCCGCACGCGCCGCTGCGCTGTTCGCATGCACTTCGACTACAAGAATTCCCGAATCGGCACGAAAGTGCGCGCGCGAACGAGCATCGAGTGGCTGCACAGCCAGGCCGTATGTGGTGCGAAGTCGCTCATTGTCCGCGTCAATCGCCTTGGCGATGCGCGTCACCTCGTTGGCCGGCAGCGCAACGAGACCGCCGTCGCAGCGCACGATCATTCCCACAATCCGTCCATCGAGGTCGAACATGCCGGCACCGGCAAACCCATCGGGCATTGGGCTGCCCAGCACGTATGTCTTTACCTCCTGTTGTTCGCACTGACGCTGCTGGAAGCCGCCCACCGCACCAACAAGCCAGATGGTACCACCATCAGCGTCACGGGCCACCGTCAGCACCAACTCGCCGCGCACCGAATCGGCACGGGAAATGATGGGTATGCGCGTCGTATCCGCGGACCGAGCGGTAAGCGCAACGACGGGTTGACCGGCGAGTGTTGTCACCAGCGTCTCGTTACTGCCCCAGCGAACGCCGGACGCGCCACTCGACGGCACGTATTCGACAAGCTGCCCGACGTCGATTGCCCGAGCGGCGACAAATGACGAAAGGCGTCGCACGAGCCCTTCCTGCGAAAGCTGTTGCAGAGCCTCCGCTTCGCTGGGTGGTGCGCCTGCGGCCGGGCCGGCGGGACTACGCTGAAGCATTCGCCGCATCGACAGACCTCCAGCGAGTGTCAGGACCGCAATAGCAGCCAGGCTCGCGATGTATCGACGATTCACGCTTCTGTCTCCATAGCGCCAAGCTACTGGTCGGGGTGTTACGGCGCACCACGGCGCCAGCACGTCATTCGCGTGATGCTTCGCGTAGTTGAAAAAACTCTGCCCTGGCCGACAATGATCGTCAGCCGGGGCAGAGAATTTATTCGCGTCTCAATCGTGTTGGTTGCCTTACGGCACAACCTTGATCATCGGTCGCGCCTTGTATTTGAGATACAGTCTGCTGTGCCGGTCATCATCAGGGATCTGACGTCCCTTGATAAAAACTTCCACCACCTGCGTGCGCAGATCGAGCGGATCACCGGTGGTGATAAACAGATTCGCCAGTTTACCAACTGCTACCGAACCGATGTCTTTTTCCGCACCAAAAATTTCGGCCGGCGAAAGCGTCAGTGCGCGCAGCGCACCATCGGGCGAGAGACCGTACGCCACCGCAAGCGCTGCGTGAAACGCAACGTGACGCGCGTTCGAGCCGTTGCCAGTTGAGAACGCAAACTTCACTCCCGCGTCGTTCAACAAACCGGGCTGCGCATAAATCGCATCATACGGTACGTTGTCGGCCGGAGCCGTTTCAATCGGACCAAGAATGACGGGAATTTTTTTCTGCGCCAAAATCGTGCGAACTTTCCACGCTTCGTTGGCACCCGACACCACAACGCGAATATTCCACTTCTCACCAAATGCAATCGCGCCACGAATGGCCGACTCGGTGTTGGCAGTGATGATGGCCGGCATTTCCCTTCGGAACACCGGACGCATCGCCTCGTAAATGAGATCAAGCTTGCCATTGCCGGCAGCACGACTCGCGTTGTAATCCCTGGCCGTTTGCATGAACG
>JBDTTO010000159.1:0-6746 GCA_039930585.1 Gemmatimonadaceae bacterium | reverse complement strand
GAGGCCGCGCGCGACTTATACAACATCGAAGGTTGGGGGGCAGGCTACTTCGATATCAACGAAGCCGGCAACGTCGTCGTACGTCCGGATCCCGATCGTCCAGACACACTGCTCGATCTGCGCGCACTCGCCAGCGATCTCGAAGAGCAAGGCGTGCAACTCCCGGTATTGCTCCGCTTCTCCGACATTTTGCGTTCACGCATTGAAACGCTGAGTGAACGTTTTGCGGGCGCAATCAAAGAGTTCGAATACGACGGCCAATACACAACCGTTTATCCAATCAAGGTCAATCAACAGCGTCACGTTGTTGAAGAGATCGTGCGATTTGGAAAGAAGAACGGTGTCGGTCTTGAATGCGGATCCAAGCCCGAACTTCAGGCCGTACTTGGCTTATCCGAAAGCACCGAACATCTGATTGTCTGCAACGGCTACAAAGATCACGAGTTCATGCGCCTTGCGTTGATGGGGCAGAAGCTCGGACACAAAGTGTTTATCGTGCTTGAACAGCTCAGTGAACTGGATGTGTTGCTCGAAGTCGCCGATGAATTGGGCGTGACACCGACCTGTGGCGTGCGCATCAAACTCGCAAGCGAAGGCGCCGGACGTTGGGCTCAAAGTGGCGGGGAGAAGAGCAAGTTTGGCGTCAGCAGTGCAGAGCTCATCAAGCTGGTTGATCGACTACAGAGCGAAGGACGCATCAACATTCTCAAACTCATTCACTTCCATCTGGGCAGCCAGATCACGGACATTCGTTTCATCAAGAGTGGTCTGCAGGAAGTGGCGCGCTACTACGCCGAAATGCGCGCGTTGGGCGTGGACATTACGCACGTGGACGTTGGCGGTGGTTTGGGCATCGACTACGACGGCACCACGTCGACGAACAACGCCAGCGTCAACTACACGTTGCAGGAGTATGCGAACGATGTGATTTACACTATCGCTGAATCGTGCCGAGACGGCGATTTGCCGATGCCGCACATCATCAGTGAGTCGGGGCGCGCGCTTACGGCGCATCACGCGCTGTTATTGATCAAGGTTATCGACGTTGAGTCGCAGGCCGAGCAGCCGATGCCGACGCTGAACGACGATGATTTTGGTTTGCTGCACGAAATGTACGAAGACTGGAAAACCATCACCGAGCGGTCGCCGCGTTCGCGCAAAGTGCTCGAAGTGTTTCACGACGCTTCGTTCGATAAGGAACGCGCACGTCAGTACTTCAACAGCGCGGTGCTCGACCTGCGCGGCCTGGCGAAGGCCGAAGTGATGTGGCTTGCGTCAATGAACGCGATCTATCGTCTCGCCTCGGCCAATCCCGAGGTGTACGCCGACATTTTGCCAGAGCTCGAAAGCGTTCTGGTGGATCGATACTTCTGCAATTTCTCGCTCTTCCAGTCGCTGCCGGATAGCTGGGCTATCGATCAGCTGTTTCCGATCATGCCCATTCACCGACTGAACGAACGTCCGGAGCGTCGGGGTACGCTGCAGGACGTCACGTGCGATTCCGACGGAAAGATCGATCGGTTTGTGGGCGGCAAGAACGGACGCGGCAGTCTCGAAATGCACGAGTTCCGCGACGGTGAAGACTATGTGTTGGGCATTTTCCTGACTGGTGCGTATCAGGAGATTCTGGGCGATCTGCACAATCTGTTTGGCGACACCAACGCGGTGCACGTGCGGATCAACGATCAGGGCGGGCACGAAATAACCGATCTGGTTGAAGGTGACACGGTTACGGAAGTGCTGAACTATGTGCAGTTTGGTGCGTCGCAACTCCTGGCCACGTTCCGACGTAAGGTGAACGCGACGTCAACGCTGACGCGCGAAGAAGCCAATGCATTCATCGCCGATTACGTGGCCGGACTTGAGGGTTACACGTATCTCGAAGGAGAAGCGGCGAGGTAAGCAGCGCCTGGCATGCGAGATTCGTGTGTCAGGTGACCCAATCAATTGATTGGTGGACCATCCTTTCTGGAGGGTTTGTGTCGTATCCCGATGCGGAAGTACCGAAGGCACCGAAAGTATCCAATGGCGGCTTGATGGAAGATGTCATCAAGATTTTCTATCAGCCGACTGCGGTGTTCGACAATCAGCGCAACAACAGTTTTGTCATGCCCGCGCTGATTCAGACGTTGTTGTTCGCGGTGATTGTGTTCTCGATGAAGAACCTGATTTCGCCGTTCTGGGACGCGGAATCAGCGCGGGCCATGGCGGCGCAAGCCGCGAAGATGGCGGCGTCCGGACAAGCAATGCCCGAAGGTGCCAAGGCCATGAGCGAGAAGATTGCATCGGTGACGGCGATGATCGGACCACTCATCGCACCATGGCTCACGGCAATTATCGGCGGCCTGATTACGTGGATTGCCGCGAAAATTGTCGGAGCAAAACTTTCGTACGGACAAGCGGCAACGATTACGTCCTGGGCGGCGTTCCCGGCGGTGTTGGCCTTCATCACAACCGCAATTTTTGGAATGATGATGGACCCGCAGACGATTCGCGGCGTGACTGATGGTCAGCTTGGGCCCGGAAAGTTCATTGATCCGAACACGACATCGCGAGCGCTGGTGGCACTGTTCCAGCAGATGGACATTTTCAGCGTGTGGACATTCATTCTGTCGGGTATTGGCATCGCGGTGGTTTCGCGTGCGTCGTTGCAGACAGGATTGGTTGGTGCCGCAATCAAATGGGGAATTATCGTCTGTTTCTCCGTCCTTCCGGCCGTGTTGATGTAATAGTTTGTTTCACCGAATAAAGAACGCGGGCGCTTCGGAATTTCGAAGCGCCCGCGTTTTCTATCTAGAAGAAATTGTTCAACGACAACCTCGGATTGACCACGTTCTGAAATATAGATCCGAACGTAAAACTCAATCCCACATCAGCGTAATACGAATATCCCGTGCGCAGCTGGCGCAGTTGCAGCAACACCTCCTGCTGTTCCTGTGCACCGCGTTTGAGATTTGACTGATTGCGAATACGTTCGTAGCTGCCACCAATATTGAGATTCAATCCAGTGACAATGCGCCAGCTCACGTAGCCGCCCACTTCGAGATTCGCCTTGTCGAGATCATCAAGCAGCTGATTGAATGATGTGTTGGCCGAAATGCTTCCCCACTTCTGCGTCAACTCGGTACCAATCAGAAATTGATGATCTGGATGCGTTTCTTTCAGCTTGTCGTAAATCGTATACTCGGTGTAGTTGAGTGTGCGCACACCGGGCGTATAGCGAAAGATGATTTGTCGACGAGTGGATTGAGAGTAAGGGAAAACGTCAAACTCAATGGCCGGACCAATGCGCAAAAACAGATCCTGGTTGGACTGCACGGACGAAGACGCGTTCGTCGTCGCACCAAGCGACCAGCGCGGACTCAAACTTTTCACAACACCCAGATTGGCGCTCCAGCCGTGTTGATATGTGCGGAGTTTTTCGTCCTCAGACAGCGTGTAGCTGTTTTCGCGGTAATTCGCGTTTACAGAAAAGTTTGATTTCCATTTTTCCGTCGTGCGGCTGGCTCTTACTGAACTATTCACGGACAGCGATTTGTAGTTCTCGTCGCCGTTGGTGAAACCGCTGGTGCTCACGCGATATACCCACAAATGCCACTTGTCCTTTGCACCGCGCGTATCCGATTTCTTCGCCGTTGTTGGCTTGTAACTCACGGTGAGCTGATCGGCCAATGTCGTGCTGCGAATGAATCGCAGCATTCCCTGACCAACAGCGCGCGACAACACCCGACGTGATTGATCATTGGTCGCACTTTGCGGGATGATCGCAATCAGCGAGTCCTTTTCTGTTGGCGTCGCATTCGTTCGCTCAAAGGTCAACGAAAGCTCCGCGCCACCCGACGCTGTGCTGCGCGAAGTTGCGATGATGTGCACCATCGCCCGATTCCGATCGCGAACAAAATTCATCCACGTGAGTTCAGTTCGCAGAAAGTCTTCGTCACAGCCCTGCGCCTGACAATCGAGAAAGACCAGGGGCAGCGCCGAAATCGAGTCTGTCGGAGTTGGCGCCGTTTGGGCATGTGAAACAGTGATCGCGCTGGCGAGAAATCCAACGGCAGCCAGCGTCGTCGCGGCAATTCGCTTCAAGCGCATTCAGGGTTCGGGAATGGGGGCGGGAGCGATTGCCTGTGCAGCTGTTGGACAGGCACCGCGTTCGTGGGGAGAGACTGCGGAGTCGTCTTGGGACGCTATCAAACGCAAAACGGACAGTTCGGCGTTTTGCCAAACTATCCGTTTGTGCGGTTCGTCACTACGCAGGCGAAGCTCAAAGACGCCGACTTCGCCAACAAGTTTCTACATGCCGTAACGCTTGGACACTTCCGCCCAGTTCACAACGTTCCAGAACGCGGCCAGGTAGTCGGCGCGACGGTTCTGATACTTGAGGTAATAAGCGTGCTCCCAAACATCCACGCCGAGGATCGCGTGTTTGCCTTCCATGAGCGGGTTGTCCTGGTTTGGCGTGCTCATGATCGAGAGTGCGCCTTTGTCGGAAACCAGCCACGCCCAGCCTGACCCAAAACGGCCCACGCCGGCGGCGTTCAGCTGTTCCTTGAACGTCGCGAAGGAACCAAATGCCTTGTTGATCGCGTCAGCCAGCGCGCCCGTTGGCTCGCCGCCGGCGTTTGGTGCCATCAATGTCCAGAACAGCGAGTGATTCCAGTGACCACCGCCGTTGTTGCGCACAGCCGTGCGAACAGCTTCCGGAACGGTGCTGATTTTGCTGTTCAGATCATCCAGTGACCAGCTGGCAAGCTCCGGCGCTTTCTCGATGGCAGCGTTGAGATTGGTGACATACGCCTGGTGATGTTTGCCGTGGTGGATCTGCATCGTCTGCGAGTCGATGTGCGGCTCGAGAGCTTCGGGAGCGTACGGCAGCGGCGGAAGTGAATGGGCCATGGAAGTTCTCCGTCAAATGAGCAGAAGTGTGTCCGACTTCGAGAAAATACGATTGTACGAATTGCTGAACTGCACTCCCAAAAACTAATCAGGCGGCGGATTGCGGGGTGCCTTTGCCACGCTGGCGCAACCACGCAATGATGCCTGGAAGAATTGAAAGGAACACTACCAATACAATAATTTTGTCGATGTGTTTCTCGATTCCCGGAACCTGACTGCCCAGCAAGTAGCCGATCATCAGCATGCTCCAAACCCATGCGACGCCACCGACCACATTGTACATCAGAAACGTGCTGTATTTCATATTGCCAACGCCCGCGACGACCGGCGCAAATGTGCGGATGATTGGCATGAAGCGCGCGATGACGATGGTTTTGCCGCCGTGCTTTTCGTAAAACGCCTGCGCACGCAACAGATGCTTACGGTTGAACAGGAATGAATTCTCGCGCGTGAAGATGCGCGGTCCAGCCGCCCGGCCGATATTGTAGCCCACTGTGTCGCCCACGATGCCCGCCACCGACAACAGACAGCCCAGATACCAGACATTCAGGCCGAAGCCCTCTTGCGAACAGAGCAGTCCGGCCGTGACCATCAGTGAATCACCCGGCAGGAAAAACCCGATCAGCAGCCCGGTTTCGGCGAAGATAATTGCGGTCAGTCCGACGTAGCCTGCCCACTGCACGAGGTGAGGAAGGTCCTTGTATACCCGCTGATAAAAATCGACTAGAAAGTCCAAGAGCTTTTGGTTGAGGTGAGCAGGGAAAGGTCCACCGCGCCATTGTTCCGGTCAACTACAAACCACCAACTGTGACTGATTCGCTGGCGACACTTCGGGGAGATTCAGAACAGCTGACGGTCTGTGTGGTAGCGCATACACACTGGGATCGCGAGTGGTATCACTCCGCCGCCCGGTTTCGGCAGCAACTAGTGGCGCTGGTGGATGCGTTGTTTACGATGCCCGAGAGCGACGCGTTCCCATTTCTGCTGGACGGACAGGCAGTGGTATTGGAGGACTATCTGGCAGTTCGTCCGGAAATGGCAGATCGCGTGGGCAGCGCTTTGCGGGCGGGCAAGATTGAGGCGGGACCGTGGTACGTGCTCGCGGACGGACTTATTCCATCGGGCGAAGCGCTCGTGCGAAATCTCCTCGCCGGCCGTCGAGTGCTTCGAAGATTTGGTGCCGCTGCTCCATCGGTCGCGTACTGCCCCGATACGTTTGGACACTCCGCGGCCATTCCAACAATCGCGCATGGTTTTGGATTTCAACTGGCAATTGTGTGGCGTGGATTTGGTGGAGCGCGTTGGCCCAAAGGTGACGTTGTGCGATGGCACTCGGCGAATGGTGCGTCCGTGTTGACGTATCATCTGCCACCGGATGGCTACGAAACCGGATCTGCTCTGCCAACCGAACCGTCCGCAGTCGCCAAACGTTGGGCGTCATTTCGCGAGTTGATGGCGAAGCGTTCGACGACGGGCGTTGTGCTACTTCCAAACGGAGCGGATCATCACGCGTTGCAGCCGGATATTCGCGCTGCATTTGAGGCGTTGCACGCAACCGCGAAACCAGACGTCGTGGTTCGCGAATCGCTGGGCGGATTTGCGAAACGCGTTGTCGACGCAGCGGCGTCGCACAATGATCCATTGCCTGCAATTGAAGGCGATCCTACCAAAGCGTTGTTTGAGCCCAATACTGTTGTACTGTCTGCAAGTGCGGCAAAAAAATATTTTAACAGTACAAAAGCAGTTGGAGAAACCATTGAAATAAAGAGAGGTGATGCAACCATTCCATTTAAAGTAACAGCGGTGGTGCAAGACGTACCGAAGGAGTCTCATTTTAATTTTGATATCTT
>JBDTTO010000158.1:0-6759 GCA_039930585.1 Gemmatimonadaceae bacterium | reverse complement strand
AGGTGGCATTGATGATGCCGTTGGCAAGTTGCTTGAACGTAGCGACTCGCATGGTGCGCGCATTATCTCGCAGGGTGGCGTACGTGACGTAACCAAAAAAATTGTCAGTGCGCGCGTCCATTCCCGGCCGCTGCGACGTGATGTACAAATTCTGCAAGCGATCGACATCGCGTACGTACTCGGGTCCATGCAACAACAGTCGATCAACGACACCGTACATCGCCGCGTTCACGCCAATGCCCAAACCAAGCGTGATCGCCACAAACGCAGTGAACCACGGTTCGCGCACCAATCCGCGCGCGGCATATCGCACATCCTGCGCGAGGGACGACAATCGTTCGCTAAAGTCCATTTTTCTGTCCCGGTGTTTGGCAGCGGCGCGAAGTCGATCACGCGCGGCGTCAGGAGATCCGAATCGGCGCGTTGCTTCCGCGCGCGCGTCCTCGGGCGAGAGTCCCGTCAATTGCAACTGTTGCACGCGCAGTTCGAGATGCAGCGCGATCTCTTCATCAATCTCCGACGGTCGCGTTCCCTCACGTCGCAACACGAGACTGAAAAGGCGTCGAATTCCCGGACGAATCAAAGGCATACTGATCGTCTCAGGGTTTGTTGGGAGCGGTCAGAATGCCGGTAACGGCTTTCGTGTACTGCAACCACTGCGTCGTTTGCGCGCGCAAATACGTGCGGCCTTCGGCAATGATCGAGTAATAACGCGCCCGCCGATTATTCTCCGTGCGCCCCCACTCGGCCTTGATCAACCCGCGCTCTTCCAGGCGGTATAGCGCCTGATAGAGTGCCGAATCTTCGACGTCGAGCGCGCCGCCCGAGCGTTGCTCGAGCCATGACGTCACCTCAAAGCCATGCATCGGCGCCCAATTGAGCGCCTTGAGCACGAGCACGTCCAGCGTGCCTTTGAGAAGCGGTAGTGCATCCGACATTAGTTCCTCCAGTGTCTCTATTTAGACTCTGTAGTGAAGGATATGGTTCGGCCGCCATTTGTCAGCCCCTTTCGGCCGTTCATTTGCTCCCGACTTCGGGATGCGGAATTGGCTGATCTAGCTGGTCGCGCGCCACACCAGGTACGCCAGTCGCGCGACTATCGAGGTCGAGCGCCGTCGCGTGTTGCGCAGTACGCCTGCACGCGGCACGTACGGAGTGAGCGGCATCCGAAGTTCGGCGCGCGTGGATTCTTCAAGTAGCCGGTCTTTTGCGGCGCGACCGTTTGAAGATGAGAGTGTGCGAGCACGCCACATTATCAGCGGGGCTATCTTCGCCCGTGTTGTGGGCAGCAGGGGCGCGGGTATCTGGGTTCCGGACAGCTCACCAGCAACATCGAGAAAACGACGAGTGCGCTCAGGCGGCACAGGTTTCATCGTATCGTTGTTGAGCACTTCGTTTCCGTTGATGCGCTCTGCAATGATCTCCCAATCAATTGATGGCAGCATTGCGAGAATCGCGGCAACACTGAGCAACGCCTTCAGTTTGTAACCCCGTGCACCATCGGCCACGCCATGCGCGAGTGCCTGCCACACCAATTCCGTTGCGTTCGGTACACTCACGGTCATGTCGCTCCATTCAACACGATCGCTGTTTTCCGTCGCGCGGCGCCATGCTTCTGTAGGTTGCACCGACATTGCCGTGGTGGTGTGCAATTCAACGGCGACTTCGTACGCGTCAATCAACGTTGGACGATGATGATCGGCTTTCCAATCTACGGGATTTTCATACACGCGACGAAATCCGTTTGCGCACAACGTATTCCACGCTTTGTCGGCGTCAGCCTCCGGCACCAGGAGATCAACGTCCGAAACCGCACGCGCATCGGCATACGGATACAACGTTGCCGCCGCTCGTCGTGCTTGCCCTTTCAGCAACGACCACGCAATGCCGTGATTGGTCAGCAGCGTGGTAACCGCAACGGTTTGCGCATCAATGCGCATGTTGATCACGCTGGTGCGATGCACGGATGCCCGCAGTTCGGTCCGAAGCGTTTCCGGAACAGCGATCTGTGATTGACGAATGCAGCGGTACAACCACAGCTCCGCACCTTCAAAAACGAGCAGCGGAATCAATCCATTTAGATCTGCCGAGTGCCAGTCCAACACTGATTGTTCACTGAGGGTGTGTTTACCCAGTTGCAGAGTACGCAACAGCAGCGCAACAGATTTCTTGTTCAAGGCACCGACGACGGCACGGATGACACCGGCGCTGTTTGCTCGGGAAACGCTGTGATCATCTGAAAGGTCGCGTACGCACTCCCAGCAGGCTCGAGATACGGTTGATCATTGCGCATCAACCACGCATGCGCTGCGAACGAACGGTCGGCCTCGCGTTTGACGCCAATGTGCAATTGCACATCTTCGCCCGAACGACGCAGTAACGCATACAGTATTGAACTGCGCTTGAGACACGTGGTGCGCCACGGCCTTGGCAGTCGTGTCAACCAGTTGTCTACTTCGCGAACCAACTCGTTTATTGGCGGAGACTCATATGAAGTTTTCCGCGCGCCAAGGCGAGCAATAAGTCGATTTACCGGCACAACGTAGAGCAGCGGAGGAACGGTGGTTACCAAACCGAACACTCGCCACCGCCAACGCCAGGCCAGTGAATAGTTCAAGGTGAATCTTCAAGCACAACCGCGGCCGCCACGCACTGATCGAGAAACGTCTGCACACTTTTCTCGGCTTTTTCGCGCGTGACGTCATACTCATCAGTTATTGCATCCACCAGTTGATCAAACGACTGCGGTTGCTTGAGCGCTTCGAGAATCGTGAGCCCCGTTTCGGTCACGGTGAAGTAGCGGCGCGCACCCATGTGCAGAACCACGCCTTCTCCTTCCAGCGCAGTCAGTCGAATGTCGGCGTGGCGTCGGTAGTGTTTCATCACGGAATAAGATTCTCGAGCATGTCAGGATTTTCAAACAGATCCGGGCCCAGCGTCAAATCATAGCAGCGCGACTGACGCGCCACTTGTCCAAGGACATCAAGATGTTCCTGCGCGAACGCTGGTTCGTACAACACCCAGTGCGACCACATCACGATGCCCGACAGCGCCGCCCGCGGAGTTGATTTTGTAACCGACGTCCGTTCGCCAATGTGCGGAAACGCAATAATCTCCGGCACCACAACAGGCGCCCACGCGCCTCCCAACTCTTCGGGCCAAAAACCTTCTTTGTTGCGGCGCTCCATCAACAGACCACCCGTCGCGCCCAACAGTGCCGCACCACCCGGACGCAACGCAATTCGTGTGCGCACGCCAAGTGAAACAACCTCGCCATCGCGCAATGCCAGAAACCCGATGTCGTCGGTGCCGATTTGCCAACCACGCGTTGCAACCAGTGCGGTCGTTGTCGACTTGCCGCAGTTGGAGTCGCCGGCAATCAACCATCCGCGCCCCTTGGGGTCGATAAGTGCAGCGCCGTGCACATGGTACCAACCAAGGCGGCGCATCACGAACACCAACACGATCAGCAGGAACGACCGGCTTGCCGCTTCAACTTGCAGCACCGCTTCCGGCGAAAGCCAGATTGTCGCTTCAGGCAACACCGGATGTACTTCAGCCGACGCCGACGGCGAGTCCCAGGTAACGCGAACCGTTCCGGAGTCGGTGCCGGCCTGGATCGCGATTCCGGCCTGTCGAAAAATTTGGCGCTCGTCAGGCGGTAACGGGTTCACCGGGCCAACGAGAATCCTGAGCTTGAATTGGCCGGGCCAAATCAATCGCGTACCATCCAACCATTCGCGCAAGCGGCGCTCCGCTTCCGCGTCATCGGAAATCAGTTCGTACGAACCTTCGGCACCCGTTTTCACATCAGCGGCCGGTGGCGAACCTGTTCTCTCAATGCTCATGAGACAGAGTTCATCAGAGGCCTGCCAAAGTGCAAGGATTACTCATGACCACAAATGGAAAGGCGCTGAACCCGAAGATTCAGCGCCCAGCAGCCAGACATGGCTACAACCAATGCAGAGAAGCTTACGAAACGATTGACAGCGTTACCGTGGCCAACGCTGCCTCTTCCTGCAGGACGGGTTCTACGAATGCTTTCTTCATGTGAGCACCTGCTGAGGAGGAAAAGTGCACGAGCAAACACAACATCGACGCCCCGATTCAGCCTGGGTGAATGCTTTCGCCCAAAACCAAGCCGGAACTAGAGGGAAACCGCTGCACAGTTCGTGCCATAACGACCCAATTCCTGTCTGCAGGAGAAGTGTCGCCAAACCGAACTCGAGCAATAAAAAGATACCGCGTCTCCACCACAGTTGTAGCACTTTCACCGCGGTGGCGCGGCGTAATTGGTGATATTCGTCGCAGAAACTGGCAACCTGAATTCGACGCTTGCCCGCCTCAAGTTTGGCATTCATTCCCAGCGGCTGCAGCACTTCATGGGAGTGGCGGAGGCGCATTCGCGGGACGGCCGCCGTACAGCCGCAACTCGGTAGCGGAATTCGGCAGTATTACCAGTCGCTCAAACGTCAGTCCAAGTCGTTCGAGAAGTTTGCCCGATCGTTCGTTGTCGAGCGTCGTGATCGCAACGACGCGCTCAAGCTTTAGCGTGCGTGCCGCAAACTGCATAACGGACTGCGCCGCTTCAAATGCATATCCCCGCCCCCGATACGCGTCGAGAAAGGCAAAACCGATATCCACGTCATCGAGCCCATCGCGTTTGATCAAGCCGCACAAACCAACCGGCGTGTGAGAGTCGCGCAGCTCGGTCAGGAAGAGGCCGAAGCCGAGTCGGTGGTACATGTCCATGGGGCCGTTCGAGATGTAGGCAACCGCGTCGCTAATCGAGCGCACTTTCTTGTCACCAATAAATCGCAGAAATTCGGGATCGTTCAGCAGGCCGAGGATAAATGGCGCATCGTCGGCGGCGAGGTGTCGCAGTTGCAGTCTTTCGGTTTCGGAAACAAGCATATTCAGGAATAAAAAAGCGTTTTCGCAGAGCCAGCACTATTGTTCAGCACTGACTTTCAATTCTAACATCATGTTCAAAACGGCTCGTGCGGCGATGATGCTGCGAATGGCGTTGGTCTGCACTTTACTTGTAGCCGCTGCCTGTCGGGAGACACCAACCGGTCCTCCGGCAGTTTCGACGGTGACGTTGACCGTGCCTTCCAATTCTGTCATTGCGGGCAGCAGTCAGCAATTGTCGGTCGTGGTGAAAGCAGCCAACGGCGTGGTATTGACCGACCGCCACGTTTCGTGGACCACACTGAACAGCGCTATCGCGACCGTCAACAGCACCGGCATACTCGTTGCAACGTTTCCGGGCGTGACAACGGTGTTCGCAAACGTGGAAGGAGTTGCGGCCTCCAGTGAAGTAACCGTGCGCCCAGTGCCAGTCGCGAGCGTTGCGCTTACACCAACGACGGTTTCGGTTACGGTTGGCGATGCGCAGCAGCTCACTGCGATTCTCCGTGATGCATCGGGATCATTCATCGCCGAACGACTGATTGCCTGGACAAGCGCCAATGTTTCTGTGGCTACGGTTTCTGCGACCGGACTCGTTTCCGCAGTCGCGGTTGGTTCAACAACAATTACCGCGGTAAGCGAAGGGCAAAGCGGCACGGCCACAATTTCTGTTGCGGCCAAAGGCACACCACCCGCAATCACGTCCATTACGCCAGCGACGCTCGTACCCGGAGCAGTCGCAACCATTACTGGCCTTCGATTTGATACGCTGCTCACCGGAAACACTGTGCTCGTGCGAGGCAGCGCAGCGCAAGTGTTGAGTGCCAGCAGCACGCAGCTTGCCGTCACCGTACCGTGTGTGAATTCGGGAAATGTTGATGTGACGGTGGCCGTCGGAAATCTCACATCACTGGCGTTGGTGAAACCGGTTGCTGTTCCCGTTCGAACAATTCCGATTGGTCAGGCGCTCGTGCTCACGAGCAATGCCGAATCGGTGTGCAATGAGTTGGCAACGACGGGGGCCACTGCGCGATATCTCGTTGCGGTGTTCAGCGCCTCAACATCGCAGAACACACTCGTGAATTTCGAGATTGGTGGAAACACTCCACCGCCGTTTGTAGCCGCGCTGAAAATCGCACCACGCGTTGTTGCCGCCTCCCCATCATTGCAACCGTCTGAAGACGAACTTCGCGACGATGCACACTGGCGCATGCTGGAACGCGATCGCGCGCAGTACGAGGAGCTGAGTGCGAAAGCGCGACTGCTCCCGCCTGTTCGGCCTTCAATTCGCGCTGCGGCAGTTCCGGCGCCTGGCGAATTGCGTGATTTCTATTTCACGTTTTCAGGCGGGTGCAGCAGTACCGCCACGCCAATGCATACCAAAGCGATTTACGTCGGAACTCGCTCCGTCATCTGGGAAGACAGTGAGAACGTATTGCAGTCAGCGGACAATCCAGATCTCACCGGATACTACCAACGCCTTGGCCAGATCTTTGATCAGGATCAATACGAATCACTGAAGGCCAACTTTGGTGATCCGCTGTTGCGTGACGCAGTCACCGATGCAGATGGGCGCATTCACATGGTGTATTCGCAAAGACTGAACGGCTCCGGTGGAATAGGCGGCGCTCAATAAATCTGCGCAACGTTTTTCTTATGAAATACCGCTGCATAAAAAAGCCTCTGGAGACGGAGGCTTTTTTATGCGTTTACATTTTTGAGCGATATTAAAATATGCTCTCCTTCGTATTAAGCAGGCGAAAATAAAGTTTAGGAAATGTCATCATTCCGACCGTAAACTCTTTACAGGGTTCATAAGGGCAGCCCTTACGGAATGATAGCCTACGG
>JBDTTO010000157.1:0-6764 GCA_039930585.1 Gemmatimonadaceae bacterium | reverse complement strand
TTGAGATGTTGCAGCAACTCGCCTGGGAACCCCCTGATTTCATTGTGTTGCCGGCGGGAAATCTCGGTAACACTTCCGCCTTCGGGAAAGCGTTGCGCGAAGCATACACGCTTGGGTTGATCAACAAGTTGCCACGACTGATTGCCGTGCAGGCCGCCGGCGCCGCGCCGTTCGCGCAGAGTTTCCGCGAAGGTTTTGCTGCGCGGTACAAAGTGAAAGCGCACACCTTGGCCACGGCCATCAAGATTGGCGACCCGGCTTCACACAATCGCGCCGTGCAGGCGATTCAGGAAAACAACGGCATGGTGTTGACGGCCACCGATGAAGAAATCCTGGCGGCAAAAGTTGTCATTGACGCAACAGGCGTTGGTTGCGAACCGGCCAGTGCGGCCAGCATCGCCGGCGTACGTCAACTTGTGCAACAAGGCGTTATCAATGCGAGCGATCGCGTTGTTGCAGTACTGACGGGACATGTGCTCAAGGATCCCGGCATTCTCGCGCGAATTCATCTGGAAACAGAGCCGCCGCCGGCCGGCGCGAATCGTCCAATCGAAATTGATGCGGACGTTCGGGAAGTGGCACGTGTCATCAACGCATCGCGAGTCAACTGATGTTTGCGAACTCAAGCCGCACACTGGTCACTGGCGCATCGCGCCCCTTGGGAATTGAGTTGGTTCGTCAGTGCCTCGAACGCGGCGATCGTGTCGTGGCAGCGGCGCGCAACCCAGCGCGCGTTCCGGTGTTGGCAGACTTGCGCGCAAAATACGGCACGCTCGATTTGCTGGCGCTTGATCCCGCCGACGCAGCATCAGTTGCGGAGGCAATGCCGATTCTTGAACAGATTACAGAGTCGCTGGACTTGCTGATTGTCGCGCCGGCTGAACCCGGACCGCATGACAAAGTGAGCGACGCAACGCGCGATGCAGCATTGGAATCGTTATCGGCGACCGCGTTGGTCGAGCACTATCGACGACACGCGGTTGCGCCGGTGTTAATTGTGCGCACCTTGCTGCCATTGCTGAACTCGGCCGGAAAGGCGCGCGTGTTGTTGGTGAATTCGTGGTTGGCGTCGCTTGCCGGAAAAACGCAGGGCGGAGACTACGCGGTGTGCGCGAGCGCGGCGGCGCTCAACATGCTCGCGCGCGCGCTATCCCATGATCTGGCAACGCAGGGCATCGTGGTCGGTATTGGAAACCCGGGAAAATTTTCTACCACACCCGATGCCGGAAAGCTGTCTGTTCCGATTGAGCAATCAGCCGCAGGTTTGCTGAGCGTCATCGACCAACTGACGACAGAGCGCAGCGGGACATTCATCGATTGGACTGGCGCCGAACGTGCGTGGTGATGGGCGATTGTCAGCCTCTCTATGAACACATGCGAACAATGCCTGACGAAACGAATTCGTCAGGCATTGTTAATTTTGTGTGTTGGCGCGTTTGCTGATGATTCAGCGCAAAGGTGGTGGAGGACGACGAGCAGGTGTCGTGTCTCGCGGCGCTGTCGAACGCTTCCACACGCTTTCGATCGAGTCGACTTGCGTCCGCTGGCGATCACTCAGTAGCAGGCGCGCGCGATCACGATAGGCGCTTTGAATATCCTTGACGCGTTCGTCGGCATCTTTCGTCATCACCGCGATCACGGTGACACTGGGCAACTGCCCCTGTTCTTTTTTCGCGGCGGCCTTGTCGAGATCCTTGAACACAACGTCCTGCATGTGCTGCATTTCCTTTCGAAAACTCTTGAGCGAGTCCTCGAGCGTTTTATCGATCAACAACATCTTTTTGCGCTCAAGCAGAAAGTTGATCGGGTCATCGCGATCCGCGCCGCGTTTGATGCCGGTTGATGCGGCCGGCGGTGACGGCGTCGAACCCTGGCCAGCGCCGCCGCCGCCCTGAGCATGGGCGCGCTCAAGAGGGGCAAACGCAAGCACGGCGGCGACGATTGCCAGTGACGTGATGCGCGTGCGCGTTATGCATGTGCGCGTGCGCCTGCGCGCGCGTGCCACGTTGGGTTCACGCGGTGGCGCTGAAATTATTCCTGGTGTGACAACGGTTTTCAGAGTGATCATGGTGTGAAATGTTGTTGGCGAGGTAGCAGGCCGCAACTGCTGAGCATCTGTGACAAACGGCGCTGGGACCTGTGACGAATCGTTTTCAGTTACTGTTCTACCCGCGAGTACTCCGGTTTCCCTTCCACAGGACTCATGCCGACACGAACACGCTTCACGCAACGGCAACTTGTCGTTGCGACGTTCCTTCTGGGAGGGTTCGTGCTGGCCGGATGCAGCCGCACGCACTCGGCCGCTTCGGTCAACAGTGGGGGCAGTAGCGCTACCGCAACCACCGCGAGTTCCCGGGCGCCGAGTCCTGCGACGGGCGCATTCGCACCTGTCACCGATCCGGCAACACGCCAGATCATGGCGCGCCTCGCAGCCCTCTCGGCTGATTCGATGGAAGGCCGACTGGCGGGATCCCCAGGTGGCGCGCGTGCTCGTGGATGGATCGAACGCGAGCTCAAATCCATTGGCGTCGCGCCGTTGCTGGCCAGCTACGAAATGCCAGTCAAGCTGCGGGCTCGGGCCGGTGCCGACACAATCGGCGCAAACATCATCGCACGTATTCCGGGAAAGAATCCGTCCGCACCGGTGATTGTGCTTAGCGCGCACTACGATCATTTGGGCATTCGTAACGGCGAAGTGTTCAACGGCGCTGATGATGATGCGTCTGGTTGCATCGCAATTCTCACAATTGCGGAGCGTGTAAAGAAAGCGGGGCTCGAACACGACCTTGTCGTCGCATTTTTTGATGCAGAAGAATCCGGATTACTTGGGGCCAAGGCGTTCGTTGCAAACTCACCGGTCCCACTCAATCGCATCGCAATTGATTTGAGTCTCGACATGGTGAGTCGGCAGGATGCGGGAGCATTGTGGGTTGCAGGCCTGTCGCATTACGCGTTTCTGCGCGACATTGTGGAACCTCTGGCTGCAAAGTCACGAGTGAAAATCCTGCTCGGTCACGATACGAAGGATTTGAAGCCCGGCGACGATTGGACGGGCAGCTCCGATCACGGAGCCTTTCATAGCAAGGGCATTCCGTTCCTGTATCTTGGCGTTGAAGACCATCCGGACTATCACAAAGCCGGGGACGAAGTACAAAAAATCGACCCGGCGTTTTATCGCAGGGTGATTGATTTCTCCGAGCAGCTATTGCGAAGTGTTGATCGCGGAGTTTCGAAATTTCCGGCGCGCGCGCAGTGAGTGGAATGCAACGCAGTGAGATTGGCGATCAATGGAACTTTTGCTATGCAAAGGTGTGGCGGGTCGTTTGCCAAAGCGTTACAATTTGCGTGCCCCCCGAAGGTCTCGTGAGCCAGAGGTCTGGTCATATCTGGTTCCCACTCGTACTGGAATCCGCATGTATTTTCGCATTCCTCATCGTGCCCGTGCCTCGTTGCCAGTGGTGCTGGCGACAGTGGGCATGTTCAGCGCTGCTCTGGCGTTAGCGCCAAGCGCCGGCGCACAGACGACAGATGCACAACCCAGTCGACGCGCGCGCGTGACTGGTCGTGTCATCGATGCAGCAACGAATCAGCCGTTGTCGGCCGCCAACATCTTCTTGCTTGGCACGCCAATCACGGCGACAACGGGTGCAGACGGGCGTTTTATCATCGCCAGCGCGCCTGCGGGCATCTTCACCATCGAGGCCAAGCGCCTCGGTTACGGCGCGCAGCGATTCGAAAATATCCGCCTTCGCGCGGACAGCGTGACAACGTTGGAGTTCAAACTTTCCGATCGCCCGATGATGCTGGATCAGGTCACGGTTGCCGGAACGATTGATCCGACATCGTCCTCCAAGAGCACATTTACGGTCGCCAAAGTTGATGCGGCCGACATGCCCGTTCCAACGACCGGATCTGCGGCAGGTATGCTGGCGGGTAAAGTCGCTGGCGTGAACATCACGCGTTCAAGCGGCCAGCCTGGATCCGGTGTGAACATCGTGTTGCGTACGCCAATCGGTGGATTCGATCAGGCAGGTGGCGCATCGGGTAACGGCTCCGTGCCGGGCCCGTTGTTCATCGTTGACGGTGTGTATCTCAATTCCACGCAGCAGGTCACCACGCAGGATCTCGATGCCATGGATGTTGCGAGCATCGAAGTCATCAAGGGTGCCGCTGCAGCCGCACTGTACGGCGCACGCGCCGCAGCCGGTGTAATCGTGATCAGCACCAATCGCGGCAAGAGCCTCGCGCTTGGTGACACGAAGTTTCAGTTCCGCACTGAGTTCGCGCAGGATTACTACCAGACAGAACTCAAGAAGAATCAGCACCATCAGTTCATGCAGGATGCACAAGGCAATTGGCTGGACGCCACCGGCAAGATCGTTCCGCGTTTCCAGCGCGCCATCAAGCCACTGGGCATCATGGACGCGCCGTACACGTCAGCGACGTACAACAACGCCAAGCAGCTGTTCAAGACCGGCGGCTACAACACGCAGACGGCGACTGTGCAGGGAAATTTCCCCGCCAGCAACTACCTCGTGCAGTACTCACGCACGGCAAGCCCGGGCATTCTCCGGTACAACGAGGGCTACAAGCGTCAGTCTATTCGCGTGAACGTCGACTCACGTCCGTCTGAGAAGCTCGCACTCGGAATGTCGGCCGGCCATTCTCGCGGCTTTGATGACAGCCCTGCGGTCACGTTCGATAATTTCTATCGCGTCGATACAGATGTGAATCTGCTCGCACTCGATCCGTTTCCGAAGTTTGGCTTCCCGTACATCATCGTACCGGACTCCGTCACCAACTACACGAATCCGCTGTATCAGTCGTATGTGGCTGACAACACGACGAAGCGCGCACGCACCAACCTGAATGTGAATGGTTCGTATCGTCCATTCTCCTGGTTGTCGCTGACGGCCGAAGGCAGCTATGACCGCGGCGATTTGCAACGCACCGCGTACACGGCTCGCGGTACTCCGACGAACAGCAACGGTACTCTGGGCACGTCAACGGGCTCGCTGACGATCGAGACCGACATCACGGACGGTTACACGCTCAAGTCGGCCATGTCCATCACGAAGGCGTTCGGTGGATTGACACTGCGCGCAACTGATCAGGGTCAGTTCCAACGCGAATCAAACCCTTTCATCCAGAGTCAGGGCACCGACTTCCAAACGGAAGGCGTGCGCTCGATGTCGCAAGCAAAGACCAAAACGGTCTCGCAGAGCTTCACCGACACGCGCATCATCAACAACATCACGACACTTGGCGCGAGCTACAGCGAGAAGTACATCCTCGACTTCCTCGTGAACCGTGAAGGCAATTCGCGTTTCGGTCGCTCCAATCGCTGGAACACGTTCGGTCGTGCGTCTGGCGCGTGGGTTGTGAGCGAAGAAAGCTGGTTCCCGATGCAGTCATTCAGCCAGTTCAAGCTGCGGTATAGCTGGGGCCTTGCCGGTTTCGCACCAGGATTTGATCAGCAGTACGAAGCACTGGATTCGGACGGCAGCGGTGGCATCACGCGCAGCACGCAGGGCAACATCAACATCGTGCCCACGAAGTCCGAAGAATCCGAACTTGGCCTTGATGCCACGTTCAAGAATCGTTTGCAGGGTTCCATCGTGTACGTCACGAACAAAACCTCCGACAACTTTGTCGCGATTCCAGCGCCAGCCGTTTCAGGTTATTGCTGCGTTACAGCAAATCCTGGTATCACGACCGGCAACACGATCGAAGCGACCGTTCAGGGCCAGATCCTATCCAACTCCAAGGGTCTCCAATGGAGTGTGCTCCTGACCGCCGACAAGACGCGTAACCGCATCGGCAACTTCGGACGTACGTGCTTCGTTGACGTGCTCAAGAAAGCCTGCGAAGGCGTTCGCCAGGGCACAATGTGGGGCAATCGCCTCGTTCAGGACAAAGCCAACCTGTTGGCCAAGCATGCGGCCTCGGGGGCACAGTTCGACATCAACGACGAGGGTTACGTCGTTGCCGTTGGTACTGGCAACACGTGGCGCGACGGTATTGCCAAGAACCTGTGGGGCACGCAGGTCGTCGTCGATGGAACGAGCTATCCGTGGGGACGTCCCATCGTCGAAGTTGACAAGAAGACCGGGGTCAACTGGGTTGGTCAGATCGGCGATGCGAATCCGAAACTGCACTACGGCCTGGGCAACACGTTCCGCTACAAGGGAGCGCGCTTGTACTTCCTGGCCGAGGGCAAATGGGGCGGCAACGTCTACAATCGCTCGGGCCAGACGTACTACACGTCCGGCGATGCGGAAATCGTTGATCAGTTTGGAAAGTCGGATGAAACCAAGAAATCGGTTGCTTACTACAACGCATTAGCCAACGGCACATCTGGTTACTTCCAGAACTTCGTTGAGACTGGCACGTACATGAGCCTCTCCGAATTCACGCTTGGTTACACATTTGACGCCAAGAAATTTGCGTTCCTGAAGCGTGGCGGCATCAGCTCGGCGCAGGTCGATCTGCTTGGTCGTAACCTGGCCACCTTCACGAAGTACTCGGGCCTGAACGTCGCGGGTGGAAGCGCATTCTCGCGCATTGACAACGCCACGTATCCGTTGCTCCGGACGTGGTCAGTCGCGGTTCAACTCACATTCTGATGCGGACTCAATATTCCATGCGCGATATCGTTTCATCGATCAAGAGCGTTTCGTCGTCGCGGTGGCGCCTGTTTGGCGCCGCTGCAGGCGTGCTCTCGCTTAGCGGTTGCCTCAGTTTGCAGGTCGACAATCCGAATT
>JBDTTO010000156.1:0-6764 GCA_039930585.1 Gemmatimonadaceae bacterium | reverse complement strand
GGCCAGTTGCTCGAGCGAATGCGGGAAGCGCTGCAGCTGGAAGCCCTGGGACCTGCTGTCGGACATGATCGCGAAATCACGAGCCCCGAGGCATCCAGCCCGGGGCTCGTTCTCGCGGGTTACATCAATCGGTTTCCGCATCAGCGCATTCAGGTGCTGGGGGAAACCGAAATCATGTATCTGAAATCGATGGATGAGTTGCAGCGCGCGAACAATCTGCAGCAATTTTTCGGCTTTCCGATTCCGTGCGTGTTCGTCACAAAGTCGCTTGATCCGCCCGAACCGTTTCTTGCGTTGGCAGAAGCCGCCGGCGTCGCCGTGTTTCGTTCCGGACTCAAGACCGCCGAGTTCTATCGGCTCATCAAGCCGTTCTTGGCGGAGCAGTTTGCGCCAACCACAACGCTGCACGGATCACTCGCCGACATTTATGGCGTCGGTTTGTTTTTCACCGGCAAGAGCGGCATTGGCAAATCGGAATGCGTGCTTGATCTCGTGGAGCGCGGGCATCGTTTGGTTGCCGATGATCTCGTATTTGTATCGCGTCGCGGCAACGACGTATTGATCGGGCGTGGTCATGAATTGCAGAAACACCACATGGAAATTCGTGGTGTTGGATTGCTCGACATTCCGGCGATTTTTGGTATTCACGCCGTGCGTCAACAAAAGCGCCTTGAGGTGGTCGTAGTGCTCGAAGAGTGGGATGCAGACGCCGTTGTCGATCGCACCGGACTCGATATGGAAACGATCGATATCCTCGGCGTACAGATTCCGCGCATTACCGTGCATCTTAATCCCGGAAAGAACATTACCGTCATCGCCGAAGTGATCGCGATGAATCATCTGTTGCGTTACTATCGCGGATACGACACGGCAACGGCATTCAACGAGCGCCTGATGGGATCCATGCGGCGCGCCAGCGATGTGCAACGGTATCTGCAGGAGGATGAGGAGTAGTGAATTCTTTCGCAAGCGACCCGTCGTGGAACGAAACTGCTGGCGCTACGCGCGCAGTCATCGCGGGGCATGGCGACTTTGCGGTCGGCATCGTGTCCGCGGTGCAGCAGATTACGGGGATGAGCACCGTGTTTTCAGCAGTATCAAGTATTGGCCTGACCGGCGCGGACATTGAGACGTCGCTTGCGCAGGCGCTCGATGCATCAGGCGCGGGCGTGTTATTCACCGACCTTCCGGCGGGAAGTTGCACGATGGCAGCGAGACGTTTGCAGCGCAGTCGCCCCGGCTTGGTGTTGGTGACCGGCGTGAACCTCGGAACGGCGCTGGAGTTTGCGTTTCGTCCGGCAGGCGAATCCGACCTGGACTCCGCGAACGCCGCTGTCGAAAAAGGCCGAGCGACGTTGGTGGTGCACAGATAACATGCCGATCGCACTGTATCGAATAGACGACCGCTTGATTCACGGGCAAGTCGTAGTGGGCTGGGGCCAGCCGCTCGACCTGGGCTTCATCGTGCTTGTTGATGACGACGTTGCGGCCAGCGAATGGGAGCAGGAGTTGTATCGCATGGGCGTACCGCCCGACATGGAGGTCACGTTCTGCGACGTTGCGTCTGCGGGCGGCTCAATTTCTCGCTACGACCTTGATCAACGCATGGGCATCGTGCTCGTCGGCGACATTGGCACCATGCAACGGCTCGTGAGCGCGAATCCGTTGATTCGCACCGTCAACATTGGCGGCGTGCACCACTCACCTGGGCGCACGCCACGATTGCGTTACGTGTTTCTGACTCCCGAAGAAGAAAAGGGTTTGCGCGGCATCGCGGCCAATGGTGTTGAGGTGACTGCGCAGGATGTCCCCGGTGCGCGGCCAGTTCCTCTCGAGGAATTGTTGTCCAATCAACCCGATGCCTGACGACGTAATCGCCCGCATTATGGACCTCATTCCGCTGTCGTTATTGGGCGGCGTGTTGGGTCTCGACGTTGTGAGTTTTCCGCAGGCGATGATTTCGCGCCCAATCGTTGCGTCAACATTGGGCGGTGCGTTTGCGGGCGATCCGGTCGCGGGATTGGTGTGTGGCGCGGCGCTTGAATGTCTCGCCATCGAATCTCTGCCCGTGGGTGCGTCGCGTTATCCGGAGTGGGGCAGTGCATCCACTGTGGCCGGAGTATTGGCGGCGCAGGGTGCAGCGGGATCTATCATTCCGCAGGCGGGTTCCCTGGCCATCGCCGTCGTGATGGGAATTTTCACCGCGTGGGTTGGTGGATGGACAATGGTGCGCCATCGCCGCATGATCGCGAGTTGGGCGCGCCCACGTCTGGATTTGTTGGCCGCCGGAAATATTCGCACCGTTGTGTCGTTGCAACTCTTTGGCATGACGTTCGATTTTCTGCGCGGTACGTTGCTGACGTTGTTTATGCTGGTGCCGACGTTGTGGTTCACTGACTGGGCCAACGCGCACTGGAATCTCAACGCCAGCATTACCAAGGCAGTGGTTATTACCAGCGTCGCCGCAGTGGCTGCCGCCGCAATCTGGAAAGACTTTCACGCCATCGTAGGAACCCGTCGACTGTTTCTGGCCGCGCTGGCCATCGGAACTTTAGGAGTGATGATGCGTGGCTGAACAGTTCAGCGCCGGTGTCGTCAAGCCTGCACCCCCACCTTCGGCAACGGCCGCTTTCATGTCTGTGAGCAACGCTACTGCTCCGGCCACTGCCGTGGCGCCACTCGATCGCGCTACACACGCGCGCATGTTTCTGCGTTGCCTGGCCATTCAGGGCTCGTGGAACTACGAGCTGCTGCTTGGAAACGGTATTGGCTTTTGTGTTGAGCCCGCGCTCAGACGTTTGCCGGGCGGCGTTGATGGCCCCGCGTACAACCAGGCGCTGGCGCGCCAGTGCACGTACTTCAATGCGCATCCGTATCTGGCATCGCTTGCCGTAGGGTCGCTGGCGCGCGCAGAGCTGGAAATGACGCCGCCCGAGCGCATCGAGCGGTTTCGGAAAGCTTTGTGTGGTCCGCTCGGCAGCGTTGGCGATCGACTGGTGTGGGCGGCCTGGCTGCCAGCTTGTTCGCTGATCGCCCTCTTGTTTTTCGGACTCGGCGCCAATCCACTGGGCGTCGTGATCGGATTTTTGTTCATCTACAACGTGGGGCATCTGGTGCTCCGCAACTGGGGTTTGCGAGCGGGTTGGCAACACGGCATGCGTGTCGCGTCCGCGCTCGGGGCTCCGGTGTTACAGCACGGACCTCGCTACATTGGGAGAGCGGCAGCCGTGTTTGGTGGTTTGGCGTTGCCGCTGGCCGTGCATCGCGCCATTGGGGGCGGTCCAGTATTCGCGCCACTGCCAATTTCAGTGGCCGTTTTCACACCTGTGCTAGCCGTTTGCCTCGTTCGGCTGCATGGTCGTATCGAAGGGTGGCGAATTGTGTTCGTCCTCCTTACCGCACTCGTCCTTTACTCGGTGGTACGCTGATGTCCGAGCGATCCGTCCAAATCGTTAACAAACATGGTCTACACGCGCGCCCCGCGGCCGAAATGGTCAAGGCGGCATCGCGATACAAAAGCGATATCACCATCTCCCGCGAAGATCTCGAAGTGAACGGCAAAAGCATCATGGGAGTCATGATGCTGGCCGCGGAATTCGGTGCCACGATCACTTTACGCGCGACAGGTCCGGACGCCGAAGACGCCATTGATGCACTTTCGGTACTGGTCGCCTCGCGCTTTGGTGAGACTTAGTGGATTCAGTTCTTCGCGGTATTCCAGCTTCTCCCGGAATTGTTGTAGGACCGGTGCACCTCCTGCGGTGGGAGGTGCCCGAAGTACGTCAACGATTGATTCGGCCCGACGAAATTGAGTCGGAAATTGCGCGTTTGCGCGATGCGATGGAGCAGGCGCGCGTCCGATTGCGGCACCTGCGCGCGCGTGCCGAAATCCAGGCCGGTCCCGAAGAAGCGGCCATCTTTGACGTGCAAACGGCGATTCTTGACGACGCAGAATTACTCGCGCGCGCGGAATCGCTGATTCACCAGAATCTCGGCGCCGAAAAAGCGTTCGACATCATATTGCTCGAATGGCGTCAGCATTTCGCCAAACATTCCGCGCCCATGTTGCGCGAAAAAGTTGGTGATCTCACCGACGTACACATTCGCGTGTTGTCGATTCTGCTGGGACTTGCCGATCACGATCCGGTTGATGTACCCAAAGGTTCGAACGCGATTCTCGTCACCAATGATCTGACGCCGTCGCTCACGCTGCAGCTGGATCGCGAGTGTATTGCCGCAATTGCAACCGATGCGGGAACGGCAACGGCGCACGTCGCGATTCTTGCGCGCTCGCTGGGCATTCCCGCGGTGGTTGGCTTGCGCACGGCGGTCGCATATCTCAAAGGTGGCGAGCAGGCCATTCTTGACGGCAACGAAGGCACGCTCATCGTCGCGCCTTCCAAGGAAGACGTTGACGGCGCATTAAATCGCATTGAGCTCGAAGCCGGACGCGCCGAGGAAATTCGTGCGCTGGCGTTAAGCGATCCAATCACGCTCGATGGTGCACGCGTTGTCATTCGTGCCAACGTTGACTTGCCCGAAGAGTCCGAACTGGCCGCGAACAGCGGTGCAGACGGTGTGGGCCTTATGCGAACCGAGTTTCTTGTTGTGGGTCGCGCGGCCATGCCGGACGAAGAGGAACAGTATCGTTCGTATCGGCGCGTCGTTGAGGCGTTTCGCGGACGGCCGGTCATCATCCGCACGTTTGATATCGGCGGCGACAAACTTCCGGTCGGCGGTTTTCCGAGTGAGCCCAATCCATTTCTCGGTTGGCGCGCAATTCGTATGTGCCTCGACGAACCAGTTCTCTTCAAGGTTCAGCTGCGGGCGCTGTTGCGGGCGGCGGTGTACGGCGACCTTCGTGTCATGCTGCCGCTCGTTGTCACCGTCGACGAAGTGCGTGAGACGCGACAGCTCATGGAAGAGTGCATCGAAGAGCTATCGGCGCGTCGCGTGCCGTTTCGGGACGAGGTTCCGCTGGGCGTCATGGTTGAGACGCCAGCCGCCGCCATCGCCGCGGATACGCTGGTTCGCGACGTCGACTTCTTCAGCATCGGTTCCAACGATCTCGTCCAGTACACGCTCGCAGTTGATCGCGGCAACGCGAATCTCGCCCATCGGTTTACGCCGCTGCATCCGGCGGTGCTTCGCCTCATCAAGCAGGTTCAGATGACGGGTGCGGCTCACGGCGTGGAAGTAAGCGTGTGCGGTGAAATGGCGTCGCAGCCGATCAGCGTCTTTGCCTTGATGGGACTTGGCATCAAAAACCTGAGCGTCTCCCCGCGTGCGGTGCCGTACGTAAAGCGCGTCGTTCGAGGCGTGCGCATCGAAGCCGCGCGCGATGCGGCGGATGCGGCACTCTCGGCAGGTACGGCGCGTGAAGTCGAGTTGCTGCTCCGCCGGCGTCTGCGTTCGGAGTTGGGCGACAGCATTGGTCTTCGCGACGCCTGAGCGTCATGCGCTGAGCGTATTGCCTCTGTGCGTGTTGCTTGTGAGCCTATACCTGCGGGTGACGTCGTTCTACTTTTGACGTAGCTGAATTACGTGCGCTCGCATCGCCTGATCAAAGCCCGTTGCGACAGGGGCCAATTGCTTCATTTCCGGTCGCTCTATCATCCCACTCTCAATCACAAATCGCGTGGCCGACAGACACCTTTTTACCTCGGAATCCGTTACCGAGGGACATCCCGACAAAATCGCTGACCAGATTTCCGACGCCGTGCTTGATGCGATCCTCACCAAGGATTCCGCCGCACGTGTCGCGTGTGAAACGTTGGTCACTACAGGTCTTGTTGTGATTGCCGGTGAAATCACCACCACTGCGTATGTGCATTTGCCGGATGTGGTCCGCGCTACGATCGAACGCATCGGATACACCAACGCCGAATACGGGTTCGACTACAAAACGTGCGCCGTCATGAGCACGATTGACGCGCAGTCGCCTGACATTTCGCAGGGCGTTGACTACGGCGGCGCCGGCGATCAGGGCATGATGTTCGGTTACGCGACCGACGAAACGCCAGAGTTGATGCCGATGCCAATTCAGCTCGCGCACAAACTCACGCATACGCTGGCCGCACGTCGCAAAGACGGAACGCTGCCATGGTTGCGTCCCGACGGAAAGGCGCAAGTATCTGTCGTGTACGAGGACAACATTCCCGTCATGGTTGATACGGTCGTCGTCTCAACGCAGCACGACGACAAAATCGCGAACAACAAATTGCGCGCGGCTATCACGAAAGAAGTGATCGAAGCCAGCATCCCCTCCGAGTTCCGCTCGAAGAAACTCAAGACGCACATCAACCCAACCGGTCGCTTTGTAATCGGCGGACCACAGGGTGATGCCGGCCTCACGGGCCGGAAGATCATTGTCGACACATACGGCGGCATGGGCCGGCACGGCGGCGGCGCATTCAGCGGCAAAGATCCGTCAAAGGTTGATCGTTCGGCATGCTACGCCGCGCGTTGGGTTGCAAAAAACATTGTCGCAGCCGGCCTCGCCAAGCGTTGCGAAGTACAGGTTGCGTACGCCATTGGCGTTGTGCAGCCGGTGTCCGTGTACGTGCAGACGTTCGGCACCGGTTCTGTACCTGACAGTCAGATCGAGAAAGCGGTCATGAGCGAATTCGATCTGACGCCAGCGGGCATTACCAAGGCACTCGATTTGCGCAAGCCGATTTATGAGTCAACGGCTGCGTACGGGCACTTCGGTCGCAAGCCGGTCACAGTTGGAAAGGGCAAGAACGGACACACGTTGTTCACGT
>JBDTTO010000155.1:0-6819 GCA_039930585.1 Gemmatimonadaceae bacterium | reverse complement strand
GAAACGACAATCCGGCGCTGCTCACAACATTGCGCGAAGCAACTGCCCGAACGCTTGCAACAGAACGCACAAAGAACAACACGTTAACGATGCAGTGGACCGGGCAGCCGGCCGTGCTTGCCGATTTGCGCACGAGCGGCGCGGCGGCCGCGAGTCGCGCCGAAATGTTGGCGATACCAGTAACACTTCTGGTCGCATGGTGGGCATTCGGATCCATTGTAAACGCACTGCTGGCCGTAGCAGTTGCCGCACTCGTGACAATTTTTGGCGCCGGTGCGATGGGATTGCTGTCCGTTGTGTTCGCGCCATCGGCCATCGCGCGATCGATTGTTTCGCTGGTTGGACTCGCGCTCACCGTTGACTACATGCTGTTGATGACGCGCGCCGATGAGCAGGTGAAACGCAGTCAAACGAAAGGTGGCACGAATGACGCTCGTCATCGACGTGCGAGATCAACGGCAATGATTGCGGCTATTGTTGTTGCCGCCGGATTTGTTGGGCTGACGATTGCTCCAACGGGCGAACTGCAAACAACCGCCGTGACCGGAGCCCTGGTTGCGATACTCGCCGCGGCCGGCGCAATAACACTGGGCCGGTCCACACCAAACGTCACTTCGGAAGTATCATCGGTTAACGAGACTTCGCCGGTGGATGACTTTGAAAATCCGAGTCGATGGTTGCGTTGGGGCACGGTGGTTACGCAACATCCAATCCTGTTTGTGATTGCAAGTGCGATCCCACTTTTGTTTCTCGCAAATCACGCACGAACGGCCAATCTTTCAACGCCGATTGACAACTGGTTGCCAGAATCCAGTGAATCAACGCAAGCACTCGACTTGTTGACGCGTGAACAACGCGCGTCGGTTGCCGGTACGGCGCATGTGTTGCTCAAGTTGCCCGCGGGAACGCCGGTGCTTTCTGTGAAGGGTTGGAAGGCGCTAAAAGAAGCAAGTCAGGTCATTCGCGGACTGCCGCACGCAGGCGATGTACATTCAATCGAATCAATTGGCACGAACGAACTGCTGATTGCACAGCAAGTATTTTCGCAGGGTGTGCGCGACCACTATGTGAGCCGTGATGGCCAAACGGCGCTGATCGACGTCATCCCCATCAGCAAAAATGGAACGGCGGATGCGCTGTCACTTGTCGATGAACTGCGTGCATTAAACTTCGATGCAGCCGACGGAATGAACGGCGCCTCATTGTTTGTCAGCGGATTGCCCGCGTACTCGATGGACTATCAGCGTGCAACGCGCGAAATCCTGCCGTGGGTAGTTTTGGCCGCGACCGCAGCAACGCTTGTCGCACTGTTGGTCGCATTTCGTGCGCCGATGGTCGCGATCAAAGCCGTCGCACTGAACGTACTCGTTGCGGCGGCGGCGTTGGGAGCCACAGTGTTCGTTTTTCAGGATGGATTCGGCATCACACTGCTGGGCCGAGCCGCGGTGGGAAGCATTCTTCCGACAGTGCCTTTGCTTGGTTTTGCCGCAACGTTTGGTATCAGCATGGACTACGAGCTCTTTCTGTTGAACGGAGTGCTGGCCGAACGTCGCGAAGGTCGCTCCGAGGCGAATGCGATTGCGCTCGGGATGTCACGTTCGGCCGGTCTGATCACGCGTGCGGCATGCGTGATGATTGCGGTATTCTCGGCATTCGCGGTCAGCGACATGTTGCCGCTGTCCATGCTTGGTTTTGCACTGGCCATGGCGGTACTGTTGGATGCAACACTGGTACGCCTTGTACTCGCACCTGCACTGTTGGCAGTCGCAGGTCGTTGGAACTGGTGGCCCAACGATGGGGCCAAAAATCACAGACCGGCGTAACAGGGGCTCGTTGATAGATGGCGCTTACACATGACATCGCCTAGCATACTGTACCGTTGGAATTAGCCTGTTAGTCCATATCCGGGAGTCGCCATGTCGCGCTTCAGTCGCGTGTTCACTTCTTCAATTGCTTTGTTGGCATTTGTCGCCTGTTCTGATGACAAAGGTGGCAATCCAGTTGTAGTGCCAGCCGTTCTCACCTTGAGCGCGGGTGATGCGCAGACCGCAGCGGTCGGCACCGCCGTCGCGATACCGCCGGCGATCAAGGCGACGCGAAGTGGGCAGCCGGCCGCAGGAGTGGTCGTGAACTTCCAGGTGCTGAGCGGCGGCGGTACGGTTACCGGCGCGTCTGCAACTACGGATGCAACTGGTGTTGCAAAAGTCGGAAGCTGGGTGATGGGTTCGGCGCTGGGTGCGCAAACACTCGCGGCGCAATCGAGCGACGCATCCGGAAGTCTTGTGACGTTTAACGCGACCGCAATTTCGGGTGCTCCCAAGACGCTCACGAAACAAGCGGGCGATGATCAATCGGCACCGGTAAGCTCGGTGCTCCCGATCCGGCCATCAGTCAAGGTCGTTGATCAATTCGGAAATGTTATTGCGGGCGCAACGGTCACGTTTGCAGTTGCTTCGGGCGGCGGCACGGTTACCGGCGGAGCGCAAACGACGTCCGCAACCGGTATCGCGACAGTCGGCAACTGGACACTCGGCTCGACGCCGGGTGCGAATTCAATCACGGCAACGGTTACGGGCGCGGGTGTCACTGGCAGTCCCGCAACGTTCAATGCAACGGGCACCGTCGGCGCGCCCGCAACGGTGACAAAGCAAGCGGGTGATGCGCAGACCGCCAGCGCAGGTGTCGCTGTTGCAGTTCGTCCCGCCGTCAAAGTTGTCGACCAATTCGGCAACCCGGTTAGCGGAACGATTGTGAATTTTGTGGTAGCGGGTGGCGGCGGAACCATTGCGGGTGGCAGCGCAACGACTGGCGCCGACGGCATTGCGACGGCAGGTGATTGGACGCTTGGCGGCACCTTAGGCGCGCAGACGCTCACAGCGACCGCAGTCGGCGTAACAACCGGAGTGACGTTCACCGCAACGTCCACCGCAGCGCCGGCAAAAATCGTCGTCGTACTCGCCGGTGCAACGCAAACAGCAATTGTCAAAACCGCGGTCGCAACAAAACCGTCTGTCAAAGTCACCGATCAATTCGGAAATCCGATTGCCGGTGTCACCGTGACGTTTGCGGTAGCGTCAGGTGGCGGAACAGTCACCGGCGCAACGCAAACGACAGCCGCTGACGGCAGCGCAACAGTTGGAAGCTGGACGATTGGCCAGACCTCCGGGGCCAACGTGCTTCGCGCAACGGCCACCGGTGCAACAATCACGACCGGAAATCCTGTCGACTTCTCGGCAACTGGTATTGCAGGTGCGCCAGCCACCATCACGAAACTCGCCGGCGATTTCCAGGCGCAACTTGCCGGAAGCGGATTGATTCTCGCGCCGAGTGTGAGTTTGGCTGACCAGTTTGGTAATTCCATTTTCAACCAGACCGTGACGTTTGGTGTCACGTCGGGCGGTGGATTGTTGACGGGTGCAACACCAAGCACGAATACCGCGGGTGTTGCGACACTTGGTTCATGGGTGTTGGGCGCCACGCCGGGCAACAATACGATCACGGCATCGGCAGGTGGTTTGAATGTGGTGTTCACGGCCACCGGACTCGCTCTGCTTGACGCACCGAAGTACTTCGGCACCTACACAGGAACGTGGGTGAACAGCACGTTTGGTACGACGGATGTTGCTACAGTCACGATTGTTGACATCCCGGGCAGCGGCGCAGGAATTACGATTTCGGCGGGCGGTACCATCATGGGTACCCCGGGTGGAATTCCAGCCACACAGCGGACCGCTACGTATTCCGCAACGACTGCGTTCTTCAACGGCAACATCCCGCAGTTGGGCAACTTCAACCTCAATGTCGGTTCGTCGGCAACGACGGACGTTCTTGATATTACGGCAGCAGGCACCGGTGTACCAAACGCCGCGGTTCGTCGCTGGGATGCGCAGGGCACGATTACGCCGACGGAAATCAACATGACGTTCATCGTTTCGTTCGTCACGGGAAATCCAGCGGTTGGCTCGATCACGTTGACCAAACCCTGATTAATTCCTGAACAAAAAGCCGGTCGCATCGATTGCTGATGCGACCGGCTTTTTGTTTGCGCCGCGATATTTGAATGGCGACGATTGGCCGGGCGAGCGTGCGTTCGGGACGCGCGACGCGCTTACTCGTCAGCAGCAGCTTTTGTCTGCGACACATCTATCCAGAGAGCCCGCAGTTTATCAAACAGCGCAACGCGTTCGGTTGCGGCCAGGGAACGGCGTTGTTGTAGTCCGCGCAGTAGCTCCAGTTCCTTCGTAACAACATCCGTCAACGCGCGCTGTTGCTCGGACTGTGGCGTCGATGAATTTGCGCGCAGCGAAGCCAATCGATCCGTCACCCGCGCCAATTCTGATGCGGGTGCGTTTCGCTCCAGTTCAGCGATCTCGCGCTCCAGTGCCGTGATTGAATTCACGAGGTCACGAGCAGCCGAAATCGGTTTCTCGAATGTCGTCGATGCTTCGTGCGCGCTCGCTCGTTGCACGTCTTCCATTGCGCGCAGATAGTCAGCCGGAATTTCGGCTTCCGGTTCGCGCACACTCGAACCCGCCTGGCGTAACGACCGCATAATTTCTCGTCGCTTCCAGAACGCCGATGGCGCGGTTGATCCAAAGATGAACAGCAGATCGTCCGCGAACGGAAGTTTGAGCTTCGACGTCCAGACCACTGTGCTTGCGAGCGCCAGCGATGTGAAAATCAGCAAACTGCCAAGCGTGACATACCAGCGAGTTTCAAAGTCTCCCGACGACTGCATCAAACCAAACGCTTCATGGCCAAATGCGAGCACAGGCAATGAAATCGTGAACGCACTCATGACCACACGAATAAACTTTGCCGGCCACGGCAGCAGACTCCACACATCACCGGGTCTTCGCAAACTTCGCGGCCACCACATACCCCACCACAACGGAGGCCAGAACGCTACTTGCAACAGTTGCATTCGTCGTGTTGATGGCGCTTTCAATCGCATGACGTGAAGTGCGAGCCCCAGTGGAACGAGCAACGCGAGCAACACGATCACGGCGCGAGGCCCGGAGGATTGCACCTGACCCACGCTCGCCATCCATAAAACGAACCACCCAACGGAATAGGCGCCAAATCCGGAGATCTCGCGCACCGAAGCCGGTAACACCGCATCAGCGGAGTGATCAACGCGATCAAGTGCATCACGCAATGCACGCGCATTGGGCCACCGATTTTCTGGCTGAGTTGCAAGACAACGCATAACCACCGCGCTCAAGTCCGCGGGCGTTGCCGGATTCAAACGGTCAATCGGAACAATGATTGACGATGCGCGACGCGATGGCGACTCACTTGCCTGATCATCCGCGAGCGGCGCTCGCCCCGTCAGCATCGCGTACGCAACCGCTCCCAGTGAATACACGTCACTGCGCTCGTCGCAGTCGGCGGCGTTGGCAATCTGCTCAGGCGACATGTAGTGCGGAGTGCCAAGCATGACGCCAGTATTTGTTAGTGCGTCCGCGTCATTCAAGATTTTGGAAATTCCGAAATCCGACAGCAACGGTCGACCGCTTTCAGCATCCAGCAGAATGTTCGCCGGCTTGATATCGCGATGAATAACATGATGCTGGTGCGCGTGCTCCAGCGCCTCCGCCAGTGCGCGCATGATGCGGCGCGCTTCATCGGCCGCCAGTCGTCGTTCGGTCTGCAGGCGTTGCTGTAACGATTGACCGCGCACATAACCCATCACGAGATACCACATGCCACCGGTTTCACCAAACGTGTGCAACGGCAGAATTCCCGGATGCGAAAGACTGGCCGCAATCCTTGCCTCGCGTCGGAAACGCTCGCGACCGCCTTCGGTAATGGCGACTTCTGCGCGAAGTGTCTTGATCGCCACGTAACGATCCAACGTTTTTTCTCGCGCGAGAAAAACTGCGCCCATTCCGCCAACGCCCAGTGTGGAGACAATGTCGTAGGAATCGCCGAGTTTTTGCTGCAGTGCAGCGCGCAATGTTTCGACATCGGTCAAAGCGCGTGTTGATGACAGCGCCTTCGCTTCGGCAACGACTGCGTTTCGGAGTGAGTCATCGATACTGCCGGATGCGTCGTCATCCGCGCGAACTTCGGCAAACAATGAATTCACTTCATTTCGCAACAGTTCATCACCCGCGCATTCTTCATCAATGATGCGGGCACGGTCCTCGGCCGGTGCCTGTAGTGCCTTGGTCATCACCTTCTTTACTGCCTGCCACTGCTCAGGCGTCACGCGTCGCCCAATTCTCGGCGCAGCCATGCGCGCGCGATGGCCCATTCGGCCTTGACTGTGGTTGGTCCAACTCCGATCGCTTCGGCGGTTTCTTCGATCGTGAGCCCACCGAAATAACGAAGCTCCACGATGCGCGCCTGATCCGGATCGAGCAGGGCCAGGCGATCGAGCGCGTCGTGCAGCGCCATCACGTCCAACGTTGATTGATCGGACGTTGCTGCGGCCACACCGCTATCGGTTAGCGTGATCGGAACGGCATCGCCGCCTCGTTTGTCGGCCAACCGGGCGCGCGCGTGATCAACCAGAATCCGGCGCATCAATTGTGCGGAGACGCCAAAAAAGTGTGCGCGATTCTTCCAGGTAACACGACGCTGGTCAACAAGTCGCATGTAGGCTTCGTGCACGAGTGCCGTGGCCTGCAACGTTGCGTGTTCGGGTTCGCGGTTCATTGCGCGCGAGGCCTGACGATGCAGTTCGTCGTATACTGCTTTGATCAGGTCGTCTGGAGCTTCACGGTCGCCGTTGCTCCAGGCAACCAGCATGGCCGTCACATCGGGAGTGGCAGCGTCTTGAGGCAACATTCGGGACTCGCTTGGGAATGCGAC
>JBDTTO010000154.1:0-6843 GCA_039930585.1 Gemmatimonadaceae bacterium | reverse complement strand
AACGATGTCACAGAGCGTAAACGAGCGAGCGTCTCAGGGAGCTCAGCGGAGATCGTTGTCTGTTCGCCGGTCAAGCCCATGCGGCTGATGAGATACACAAATCCACCGCCGTTGCGACTTATTTCCGCCATACGGTCCGCAGGCGTTGTTGGTGCTACCAACCGAATGAAATCGAGACCGCTTGTGCCAAGCCAGTGTTCGCGCTCGGGATCGGCGCCAACCGGAAGATCGGTGATGAGAATGCCGTGCACTCCCGCTTTCTGTGCGCGCTTCAGAATGTCGGGCCCCGCCGACATGATCGGATTCAGGTAGCTGAACAACACAACCGGAATTGAGAGCTGTGCTTCGGCGATCAAATCGAGCGTGCCATTGAGTGACATGCCGTTCGCAATCGCAACCTGCGAGCTTTCCTGAATGACGGGACCGTCGGCCATGGGATCGGAAAACGGAACGCCTACTTCGATCACATCAGCGCCGGCCGATTGCAGCCCACGCAGAAGTTCGAGGCTCCGTTCGCGAGTGGGATGTCCGGCGGTGACGTAGCACACGAGTGCCTGGCGTCCCTCTGCTTTCAGTTCCGCAAACTTTTGTGAAAGAGCGCTGGTTGCGGTTGCAGAAGGCATGTCGGTGAGATGGGTGTGCACGTGGGAGTCAGGAAGTGGCGAAGAGTTGTTCACGCAAAATAGTCGGCAACGCGGATACCATAACGCGTTGGGTCTTCAGTACGGATAATCGTGCGCCAGTACGTACCACCTTCGGCGCGATCCGTGAGGTCGGTCAGCACTGTCTGCGGAAGCATGTTGCCCTGCTCATCCGAGAGCAGACGAACAATCGGCCGCGACAGCGCGGTGGGATCGGCGTTCGGCGCGTGCACCAATCCCATTTCGAACGTATCAAGCACAACAAGCGTGCCAATGGGATATATGCCCGTCAAATTGATAAACGCCTTGACGATCACCGGATCGAAACCAAGTCGCGCGTTGTCGCGCATACCACGCAGCACATCCGCGGGCGACCACGGATTTGTCTGGTACACGCGCGTTGTGGTGGCGGCATCAAATCCGTCAGCGACGGCGATGATTTTGCTGAACAACGAGAGATGTCGCACGCGCACCGTTTGCGGATATCCCGTCAGATCGACGCGTAAATGATGTTCGAACGCCGACACAATCGCGCGCCACGGACGACCTGCGCCCGCGGGCAGTGCGAACAAGGCGAGCACACCCTGCCAGGTGTGCGCCTGCAACTCCTTCTTTTCAATATCAGTGAGCGACTCCCGCTTGTTGAGCGTGTCCAGTGAAACACGGGACTTGCCAATGTCATGCAGCAGTGCGGCCAGCCCGAGATCGAGCATCTGTGGTTTACTCAATCCAAGTCGGCGGCCGAGTGCAACGGACAAAATGCAAACGTTCACGCTGTGCACAAACGTGTATTCGTCAAACTCGCGGAGCGTCGTCAAGCCAACGAGCGATGACGGATCGCTAAGAATTGCGTCGACAATGCCCTGCACTGCGCGCTTCACGCGTTTAAGTCCCGCACTGCGGCCGAGTCGAGCCTGCGTCATGACTTCGCGCGTAACGTCCAATGAGCGCGCGTAAGTTTGACGGGCTCGTTCTTTGGCATCGAGTTCCGAATCGTCCGCGCGGTCGTGCGTCGGATGCTCCAGCGTGAAGTTCACAACTCCGGCATCGGCCAACCGTTGCTCAAGTTGTTCGAGTCGTTCCTGCTCCGGATATTCGGATGGCGGTGCCTGCAAAAACGCCATCAGCACCACCCACTCGCGCGCGCCCGGCATCGTGTTGATGCGCACGCCGCCAACGCCTGCGTTACGCAGCAAACCAATCACGTACGAAACGGCGGCGTAGTTGTCCAACCCCAAACGAATGCGTGTGTCATTCACAAACAGATAGTCGCCAACGCAGCGCAGTTCGCAACCGCTGTCGGCCTGCATGACGCGATCGGAATGAATTGACAATTCCTGCAACGCCTTTTGAACTGCACTGTTTTCTACGGGATACAACCGCACGGCACGAACCGCTGCGTGAAATGACACGACAAAAGCGCGCGCGAGGCTTTGCGCCAGTGACTCGTTGCCAACCGGCTGCGTGGCAGCACCAGTGGATGCGTTCGTCATCACGCCGGTCACGCGCCGCCGCGCCCCGCGCGTTGCACGGCTGTGCGCACAACAAGGTCTTTCGAATCTGCGGCTTTTTGAAGCGATGCCAACGCGCTTGGTGTGCCAACCAGGCCAAGGGCGCGCGCCGCGCAGCCGCGAATTTCTGACGGCTCACGAAAACGCATCAGTGAACGACCGTTCAGCATTGAGTCCAGCGTTGGCACACCTGCTTCGCCACACAACAATCCGTAGGCGTCAAACAGGGCGACTTTTTCGCTGAGATCAGCCTGTTGCAGTTCCTTGCGTTTGATCGCTTGTGCGAGACGGGGAACAGCGTTCGAGTAACGGTTGGTTCCAATGGCACGGAGCGCAGTGACGCGCACATCGCGATCGGCATCTTCAATTGCCCGCTCCAGCGTCTGCATCGCGCCGGGTGTCGCAATTTCTGCGAGCGCGGTGACGGATTCGGCACGGAGCGTCGCATCAGTTGATGACAGCACCTTGGCGAGTCCGGGAACCGCAGCGGGCGATTTGAGACGCGTCGCCAATCGCAGCGCTCCTTTCACCACATTTACATCAGTGTTTTCAAGCAGGCGAACAAGTTCGCCAGTGTTTGCAGATGCGAGATGTGTTGCTGCACGTTCGACCGCCGCGCGCGCTGGCGACGGAGGCACTGATGCGAGCCACGACAAGAGCACTGGCAGTCCCGTCGCATGCAGATGACTGAACAGCGCTTCGAGCGTAGATGCCACCGGCGCACGCGTGTTCTCATCAATCGCCTGCAGCAGCTGCGCCATGACAGCCGGATCGCTTAATCGTGCCGCGATGTCGGACAACGCCGCACTGGTTGCGGCCGAAAGATTGGTGGAACGACGTACAGTGTCACCCGCTTCCTGCAACAGAAACGCGACGAGCTCATAATCGGCTGCTGCAATCAGTTCGATCAGCCACGCATTAAGCACGGCCAATGCTTCGTGATGCGCATCGTTCGCGTCCTGCGTTTCGATGATGTCAAATAGCACCGCCAACACGCCGCGTTTGCCATCCGTGCTGAATTCGCGACGTACCTCGTCCTTGAGATAGGCAAGTTCACCCGGCTCAAGGAAATACAGTGTCGTTTCGAATTCTTCCATGCGCACAATGCCGGGCGGCGGACCATCACCCGGTGGTTCTGTTTCGGCACCCGGTGCAGCGAGCATTGGCCCGCCAGTCGTAAACGTGGCAATTCCACTGCCACCCGCCAGCATCAACGGCAACTCGGCATCACCGCCAATTTCCACATGGCGATATCGAACAAAATCAAAGTCCGCGACCCACAGCAGCGTGACGAGATCGTCTTCGTCCGGCGACGCCGATTTCGCGCGTTGCAACAGCGCGAGCAGCGTCGGCATTTCTTCGAGCTCAAAACCCGGCAACAGTTCCAACTCGCGCAGTCCGTCGCGATAGAACATAAACGGCAGCGCTTCTGCCCCGCGTTCAGCATCGCGATAGACGCACTGCTCTTCCCACAACAGTTCGGACTCGTGAATTTCGAGGCGCACCGAATCCGTGAGCGACCAGACCTGAATGAACAACGACTGCGCAATTTCGGTGGCGCGCAGTCGTGTCGGATTGTTGGGCAGATAGAGTTGATTGGCACGCAATGCTTTTGCGAAGGCTTTTAACGCCTCCGCAATTGCGTTGACCGTGATCGGATCAACATCCACGTCTGCCTGGGGTGCGATCACGCCTCGGGCATCTTGTACTGGGATAACGTGGCCACGTCCTTGTCGCCACGGCCGGAAACACAAAGCAACACAACATCATCTTTCGTCCAACGCGCTTTCTCGCGATGAATCCACGCGACTGCGTGCGCCGTTTCCAATGCGGGAATGATGCCTTCAAGGCGGCTTAGCAACGCGACACCGTGCAGCGCTTCGTCATCGGTCACTGAAACGTATTCCGCGCGACCGCTGTCCTTGAGAAACGAATGTTCAGGACCAACGCCCGGATAATCGAGCCCCGCCGAAATTGAATGCGCGGGATGTACCTGACCATTCTCATCCTGAAGCAGGTAGCTGAGCGCGCCGTGCAGGACACCGGGACGTCCCTTTGTGAGTGATGCGCTGTGTCGGTCGGTGTCGAGACCATCACCCGCAGCTTCAACACCAACGAGTTCCACATTCGCATCCTTCACGAATCCTGCAAAAATTCCCATTGCGTTTGATCCGCCACCAACACACGCCACAGCCGTTTTCGGCAACGCACCAACACGCGCCAACAGCTGCGCGCGCGCCTCGACGCCAATCACCGACTGGAAATCGCGCACCATGCGCGGGTACGGCGCCGGTCCAACAACAGAACCGATGATGTAGTGGCTGTGATTGACGGTCGTAACCCAATCGCGAATGGCTTCGCTGGTTGCATCTTTCAGCGTTTTCGTTCCCGCGGTCACGGGCACGACCGTCGCACCAAGCAACTGCATCCGAAAGACATTGAGCTGCTGGCGCTTCATGTCTTCTTCGCCCATGTACACCACGCACTCCAATCCAAAACGTGCGCAGATGGTGGCAGTTGCGACGCCATGCTGACCGGCACCGGTTTCCGCGATGATACGTTTCTTGCCCATGCGAATGGCGAGCAACGCCTGCGCGACTGTGTTGTTGATCTTGTGCGCGCCGGTGTGATTCAAATCTTCGCGCTTGAGCCACACCTGCGCGCCAATGCGTTCAGACAATCGTGGCGCAAACGTCAGTGCCGATGGCCGACCCACATACTCGCGCAACAGCTCATCCAACTCGCGGCGAAACTCGGGATCCTTGATCGCCAGTTCGTATGCGAGCTCAAGCTCTTCCAACGCGGGGATAAGTGTTTCGGGGACGTACTTGCCGCCGAATTTTCCGAAGCGATCGATCGTTGCTTGCGTGTTGTCCACTGCTGTATCCGTCATCACGATAGTTCCCGAGTTTATGGCTTGGCGCGAACTGCGTTCACAAACGCTTCCATGGCGGCAGCGTCCTTGATTCCTGGTGCAGATTCCACTCCGGAAGATACGTCAACTATGTCTGGCGCGAGCATTTCCCGTGCGTGTTGCACGTTCGTGCTTTTGAGGCCGCCGGCAAGAATGAGTCGCACCCCCGGCACACGCGCACGCAACCCATGCACATCCCCCCGCAAGCCGTCCCAGTCGAGAGCGACACCCGTTCCACCCAGTTGACCCACCACCTTCGCATCAAGCAACACAGCTCCTGCAGCCTGCGCCGCCACATCTGTCACTTCGGGGAGCACGGTACCTTCCACCCGAATCACCGGCCACACCTCGGCATCAGTGTTCGTTTTGAGCCAGCGAATATCCTCAACCGAGTGGTCGCCGTGGAGTTGCACAACATCCAGCATCAGTTGACGCGCGATGTCTGCAATTTCGGTGCGTGTTTGCGTTGCAAATACTGCGACGCGTCGCACGGTGTGACGACGCGGGCCCAATACTTCGCGCGCTCGCGCAACGTCCAGATTGCGCGGACCGCCGGCCATGATCGCACCCAGGTAGTCAACACCCAACGACTCTGCGAGTTCGGCGTCTGACGGCCGCGTCAGTCCGCAAATCTTGATCAACATTAAACCGATTCCAAGTCGAGACGCTGACTATCGCGGAACGCGCGCAACACCGGCCAAAGCGCGCACGGCTGACGCCGGGTCCGGGGACGCCGAGATGGCGCTGCCGACGAGAATGGCGTCGGCGCCCGCGCGGGCTGGCGCTGCAACATCATCTACGGATTGCATGCCGCTCTCAGCGACGGCAATCACATGCGATGGCATTTGCGCAATAACGCGAGGCGCGGTGCTCACATCAATGACGAGTGTTTCGAGATTGCGATTGTTCACGCCAATGACCGGTGCGCCAACGGCCAGTGCGCGTTCGAGTTCGTTTTCGTCGCGCACTTCAACCAGCGTTTCGATTTGCGCGGCTTTTGCGGCGTCCATCAATCGATCGAGATCCGATGGAGATAATGCGCGCGCAATCAGCAGCGCGGCCGATGCGCCGTTCACCCTTGCTTCCCACAATTGCACGGGATGGACGATGAAGTCCTTTCGGAGCGCAGGCGTCGAGACAGCGCGAGTGACGGCGCGGAGATCCGTTAACGAGCCGCCAAATTTGTCGGGCTCTGTAAGTACCGAAATCGCGGCCGCTCCGCCCAACGTGTAGAGACCGGCCTGGGCAACCGCGTCAAGTCCGGGCGCGATATCCCCTTTTGACGGCGACGAACGCTTGATCTCCGAGATCACCCGGATTCTCTCGCCGCGCAGTGCCGCAGCAAACGGAGGTGGCAGCGGCAAGTCGCGAGCTTTGTCGCGCAATGCGTCCAGTGATCCCGCCACCAAACTTGCCCTTTCGTGGGCGGCCTGCGTGAGCGAGCCAAGCGTTCCGGTCGGCGGAGTCCATGACGGACCCGTCATAGGGCCGCCAATTTTTTTACTTGCACTTCGGCCTGTCTTCGGTTAGCGTGGATTCGGCGCCTTTTCGGGCGTCAAGCGCCCCCCAAGCGCCTCGGCTCAACACGAACCATTGCTCCAGGAACGTTCATGTCGCTTACCAAGCGTCAGAAAGAGATCCTGTCGTACCTCACCGGCTATGCCGACGACAACGGTTACGCGCCCAGCTTCGAGGAAATAGCGTCTCAGTTCAACTATAACTCGCTGGCCACCGTTCACGAGCATCTCACCAATCTCGAGCGCAAAGGCTACATCAA
>JBDTTO010000153.1:0-6895 GCA_039930585.1 Gemmatimonadaceae bacterium | reverse complement strand
GATGGTGCGGCCGATTGGATCTTCGTGTGTGAAGAAACGCATCTTCACGCCGTTGCCAATAATCGCCACCGGTCGGCCGTAAACAACTTGTGGTGTCGAAAACATATTGCCCGATGCCAAGTCGAGATTGATCAACCGGAAGTACGCGGTGTCTACGCCAACAACTTTTCCCGAACGGCGCAAACCTTCCCGTGTGATGAGTGTGTTCAACACCACTTCGCCCGTGGTCACTTCGACATCAGGAATGACCGACGCGATACTTTTTGCGTCCAGCGTAGTCAGGCCCGGCGTGAATTTCTTCGTTTGTTTTTCGCCGGCATCTTTCGCTTTGCCTTCTGTTTGTTCAATAAGCGGCGAGACGATGATGTTGTTCGATCCCAACAGCCGCATCTGCTCCAGAATTTCCTGCTCGGCGCCACGTCCAATGGCGAGCATTGCAATAACGGATGCCACACCAAAGAGAATTCCAAGCGATGTCAGGGCGGCGCGCAGTTTGTTGTGACGCAACGCTTCGAGTGCGGTACGAATACTGAAGATCGAGTGCGCCACAAATTCGACGCGTTGGCGCGCCGGATCCTGCTCTGTGTTTTTCATGGCTCAGGGCTTGCGGGCGGGCGCCGCGGGCGGAACCGCTGGTGTTGCGGGCGGCGTTGTAGCGGGTGCCGTTGGTTTTACTTCAACCTTTGTGGCGGGCGTTGCTTTGTCGCCGTCAGGTTTGGCCAACCGGGTTTGCGCATCCGTGAGTTTCACGAGTTCCATCTTGTCGCGATCCGCCGGCGGCGAAAGCAACACGCGATCGGTCTCGGTGAGTCCTTGCAGCACAACCACTTCATTGTCGTTCATCGCACCGGTTTCAACTTGCTGTTTGATCGTGCGACTACCTGACTTCTTGAACACGTAGGCCAGCGTGCTGTCGCTGTGCACCGCTTCAATCGGGATGAACAGCGCGTTTGGAATCGAATACGTTTCGACTGCATTTGATGTGGTCATGCCCGGACGCAGCGTGGTATCGGATTGATCGACGGCGACTTTTACCTCGAACACTTTCGCATCGGCGTTGGGACGTTGTTCGCCAACATTTGCGACTTCGATAACAGTGCCGCTCAACACCTTTGATGGGTCGGCATCAAGCGCGAGCTTCACTTTCTGATTCACGCTGACCTTTCGCACATCGATTTCGTTGACGTAGGTGACCGATTCCATCTTGGAAAGATCGGGCAGCGTTGCAACCGCCGGTTCCCATGGTGTGACCTGAGATCCCGCAGTTTTTTTGCGACCGTTCCACTCTTTTACATAGATGACCATGCCCGGCGACGGCGCTTTGATCGTGAACTCACTCATCACGGACTGCACCGAGTTCAGCCGATTCTGCTGCCGAGTGAGGTCGGTGCCGATTTCGCGCTGTTTGGCGATGGCCTGTTCGGTTTTCGTCTTGTAATCGACTTTGGCTTTCGCCAATGCGCGCGTGGCTTTTTCAAAATCGATGGCGGCCTGACGCTTTACGCTGGGCGCCTCGAAACTCGCCTGTTCCTGCGCGATGCGTTTTTCTTCGAGCGAAAGCTCCATTGTGCGCATATCTTCTCGCGCTTGCGACAACGTCAGCGTCGAATCGAGTTGCGCCTGTTCGGATTGCAATTGGGCTTTTTGCAATGCGAGCGTGACTTCCTGCAGCTTGGGCGCCATCGTGCTGCGGTCAAGTTCAGCGACCACATCACCGGTCTTTACGACCGTGCCTTCAGGCACGATGGATTGAATCTTCATGTTGTACGCTTCGGCCGCCTGCGCACCCGCAGGTAATGTGATCTGCACGAATTTGCGCGCACGCAGTTCGCCCGCCGTCGTGACATACACTCTGAACTCACCGCGCTTCACTTGCGCGACGGTCGCATCGTTCTCGGGCTTGTTTGCATTTTTTGCCATCACCCATGTGCTCGTGCCGGCGAGCAGCACGACGACCACAACGGCGGCAAACCAGCGACTTCGCAGAACACGCATCATTAACCGAACCGAATTTGAGGTGAAGCGCTTCTTCTGGCGGGACCAACCGTCGACACGGGTTGGCATGAAGAGGGTTTGCAGCGGAGCCATTGTGCACAAAGTCACCAACGCACGCATCGGTGTTAACTGTTTCGTAACCGAAAGTTCCAACAGAATTCATTTTGCCGACATCATCGCATAATGAGAGTCGATGAACGCGTTCGCGCGATTGCGGGACACCACCGGCTGACGGTTGAGCGGTTGTCCGCGAGAGATGGCAAAACACGACGGTTGCGTCGTATATTAGGTCTTGTCGTTCCCGCCGCCGGGTCACAACTTTCGCTCTTGACCCGCCGCTGGCCGGCGCCGTCGCCAAAAACCTCTCGAGGACGTGTTCCCATGCCGTCGTACCGCGCCCCGCTGGATGACATCCATTTTCTGCTTCACGACGTGCACAACGTGGCGCAGCTGTCCCAGCTTCCCGCATTTGCCGAAGCCACACCCGACGTTATCGATGCGGTGTTGGCTGAAGCCGCGAGCGTGTGCGAGCAGTTGCTGTTTCCCCTCAACCAAAGTGGCGACGCTGAGGGATGTCGCTACGAAAATGGTGAGGTGAAAACTCCCGCCGGATTCAAGGAGGCCTACGCGCAATATGCCGGCGGTGGTTGGACCGGAATCGCGGCGCCGTCAGAGTTTGGTGGGCAGGGGCTGCCCGAAGCGGTGCGGTTTGTGTTCGAGGAAATGTTGTGCTCGTCCAACCTGTCGTTCAGCATGTACCCGGGCCTCTCGCACGGCGCGTGCAGTGCCTTGATCAGTCACGGTTCGGATGAATTGAAGCAGCGCTTCCTGCCCAAACTGGTTGATGGCACGTGGACCGGAACGATGTGTCTCACCGAAGCGCAAGCGGGCACCGACCTCGGCATTCTGACAACGAAGGCCGTTGCTGCGGGCGACGGCGCGTACAAAATCACCGGCACCAAAATTTTCATCTCGGCCGGTGAGCATGATCTCACCGAAAACATTGTGCATCTCGTGCTCGCGAAGTTGCCGGATGCCCCGGGTGGCACCAAAGGCATCAGCATGTTTCTCGTGCCGAAGTATTTGCCAACCGATGAAGGAAAACCCGGCACCAAAAACGGCGTCGTGTGCGGATCCATCGAACACAAAATGGGCATCAAGGGCTCAGCTACGTGCGTGCTGAACTTTGATAACGCAACCGGCTGGCTGGTTGGTGAAGAACACAAAGGCATGCGCGCGATGTTCACGATGATGAACGGTGCGCGCCTCGCGGTTGGTATGCAGGGACTTGGTTTGAGCGAAGTCGCGTATCAGAATGCACTCGCGTATGCGAAGGAGCGGTTGCAGGGACGCGCGCTCACGGGTGCGAAAAATCCGTCAGGTGTTGCAGATCCAATTCTCGTGCACGCGGATGTTCGCAAAGGTTTGTTGCGCGTGAAGGCCTTTAATGAAGGCATGCGTTCGCTCGCGTACTGGGTTGGCATTCTCATTGATGTCGAGATGCATCATCCCGACGCGGCCAAACGCGAAGAAGCGGAAGATCTTGTCGCGTTGATGACGCCTGTGATCAAGGCATTTCTGACCGACAAGGGTTTTGACGGTACCAACATCGCGCTGCAGACGCTGGGCGGGCACGGCTACATTCGCGAATACGGCGTCGAGCAATACGTGCGCGACGCGCGCATCGCACAGATCTACGAAGGCACGAACGCAGTGCAGGCGCTCGATCTCGTGGGACGCAAACTGCCGATGCAAGGCGGACGCCTGGTGCGTCGCTTCTTTGAAATGGTGAAAGCCGACGTTGATGCTGCGGCGTCAAATGAAGCAGTGGCCGAGTTTGCGAAGCCGCTTGGTGCGTCGCTGTATCAGTTGCAGAAAGCCACGATGATGTTGGCCGAACGCGGATTGGGCCTCGCGGATGAGGCGGGTGCGGCCGCAACAGACTATCTGCATTTGATGGGCTACGTCGCGACCGGTTGGCAGTGGCTCAAGATGGCGACGGTTGCCAGCGAAAAACTCGCCGCGGGAACGGGCGACAAACGATTCAATGAAGCAAAAATCAAAACGGCGCGATTCTACTTTGCGCGCCTGTTGCCGGAGGCCGCCACATTACTCGCGGCCATTCAATCAGGCTCGGCGCCAATCATGGCGTTTGAAACTGAGGAGTTCTAACCGAACGTTTTGGTGGACCGAGTCAGTCTGGCGGCACGAGCAACGTGATCTTGAGCCGCCAGCCTTTCTCCATCGGCTCAGCTGTATAGTTGAAAACGAGTTTGGGGCCGTTGCCCGACGGCGGCACTCCTTCAAACAATTGATAGATGGCTTGGCCATTGCCCGAGGGCGCATCCTTCGGATGAAGGATCAATTGAAAGAAACCATTCCGTGTGAGTGCCGGCAGCGCGAGTGACAGCTCCACTGAATCAGGACGAGGCGCACTGAATGCGAACGCCGACGCCGTCGAGGAGACCCTGCCTTCAAAGGGCGCTGCCTCGGTCACCTTCCCGCCGTTTTTCAGGGCGTAGTCCAGGCTTGATCCGAGCCGCCAGTCAAAAAACCCCACCTCGTATGGCGGATCGCCAATCCGATGGGCGGAGTCGCTGATTGAAACGCTGACCTGGTGACTGTAGACCGCCGTTCCACACGCGGCAGACGGGAGTGCGAGTGCAGCAGCCAGCGCAAATCGGAAAAAGTGTCGCAAAACGTTCGCGTTTGAAGGGGAATTTGATCGCATAAAGACAGTATTGACCTCTGGGCACATGCGTCGTCCAAGAGAACACCGCCCAATGCCGCCGCCGCAGAATGGCATGATGATGCGTCGACCGATTCAAGGTCCACCGCAAGGCAGCCGATACGTAAACGTATCCCTTTTCCCTACGCATGTTTTTCAAGAAACTCACTTCTGAACGTCGCGCGGATCCCGCCAAGGGCAGCGTAGGCGCCGCATCAGCCGCTCCGTCGGGACCCCCGACGTTGGTGGCACTCGATGGCGGCCAGCCTCGCCGGACAGCGACGCCTTCGCGCGGCGTGATTCCGCTGCCGCAGGTCGGATCGGAAGATGTGGGGCTCGTGCTCGATACAATTGGCGGCATTCTGGCCTCTTTCGGCCGGCATGCGTTTGACATGCCAGATCGTCCGGCCGAGGAAGTGAGCAGTGAGTTTGGTCGCTGGCAGCGTCACGCGACCATGGGCGTGCCGATCACCCCAACCGAAGTCGCTTCAGCTGTTGGAATTCGCGAGCGCGATTGGGACGGCGTTTTGCGCACGTTCTCCGAACAGCGTCGCGAAGAAAATCGCTACGTCGATACCGCGGTTACCGAGTTGCGCGACGCCCTCTGGTCATGTGTTGAAACGGTACACAACGCCGTCAAGATCGATCAGAAGACGGATGTAAATACCGATGCGCAGATGCAGCGTGCGCGCACGGCGTTAAGTCGTTTGCAAACGGGCAGCATCAAGCAGGAAGTGCTCGGCGCCGTGCAGGCGATTCAGGAAGCATTGCAGGTCCGTCGCGATCAGCAGGAGTTGCAGTACGTTTCGCTCGCAACGAAGCTTGATCGCCTTGGTCGTCAGCTCGAAGAAGCGAAACGCGAAAGCACGACCGATCCGCTGACCGGATTGGGCAATCGCAAACTGTTTGATTCAACCGCACAGCGCGCGATGCAGATGCATTCACTGGGCCGTACGCCGGTGACACTGATCATGATCGATCTCGACAAGCTGAAGTTCGTAAACGACATGTACGGACATCAGGCGGGTGATGCATTCATCACCGGCGTTGCGAAGTCGATGGCAAAAGTGTTTCTGCGTCAGTCTGACGTGATCTGCCGCTACGGCGGCGACGAATTCTCCGCGATTCTGAACAACACCGACTGGAAAGTCGCGTTAACACTCGCGCAGCGTTTGCAGGATCAGATTTCGACGATGCCAAGCCCGCATCCGGCGCTGGAATTCCAGGTGGGCGCGTCGATGGGACTCGCGCAGCTGGACACGACCGAAGACGTTGATGAGTGGATCGCGCGCGCAGACAAAGCGTTGTACAAGGCGAAACAAGGCGACCGTATTGCGGTGGCGGACTCGATCGTGGTCAAACAGCCCGTGTAAATCCGCGCGACTTGCAGACAGTTCGACCACGAAAATAAAAACCCGACGCAAATGCGCCGGGCTTTTTTGTAGCAGATAGAAACCGATCCTAGTGCTTCTTGGCCTCGGGAGGCTTTACGGAGTCGGCGGCTGCGGCCGCTGGTTTTTCGGCGGCTGGTGCGCTGTGATCCATGCCGGGCATGGCTTCGGCGTGTTCGCTGGCCTTTGCTTCGTGCTCCTTGGCCAGGTCGCGATCATGGTACACCTGCTGCGTCATGGGATCGCGCGGGTGACGATACGTGCGGGCGTGGATGGTTTTTGCTGTGAAAAACAGGCCTGCCGTAAGAAGGCAGACGACAGCGGCAAAACCCCAGCCCTGCTTGTTCGGATTGTATGCGCTCATGAAAACGAAACCGGTAACGGGAGAAAAAGAGACAGCGGGAAACTAAGTCGCGAAACCGGCGCTGGGTAGCGCGAGCGGCGCAGAATCCGCCCGGTTATTCCTCAACCCGGGGCCTGGTCTCGGTACTTTTTTCGATCAGGCGTGCCGGCAGGATGGCCTCGCTGCCAAATCGGCCTCGAATCCGATCAAGCGCCTTGGTGAGTGCCTTGTCGCGCTCGCCTTCGATCGGATCATCGTTGGGTTTGACGGGCGCTGGAAAAAATCCCAGCTGTTGCGGCGCTTCCTCCTCGTCAAAGTGCGAAAGCGAGATGCCAAGCAGGCGAACGCCAACGCGACGCGCTCCACGCAGTCGCTCCATCAATCCACGTGAAACACGCGCCACCGCTTTCTCTGACTCGATGGGTTTGGACAGTGTGC
>JBDTTO010000152.1:0-6900 GCA_039930585.1 Gemmatimonadaceae bacterium | reverse complement strand
AAGCAGCGCTCAATCGCTGACGGAAGAAGTGGCCAATCTTGACCGACAGGCCGACGCAACCGCGCGACTGGTAAAGGCGCTCGACACGCAGCTTGAATCAATCAATCAGGAAGTTGATTCGGCAACGGGCGGGTTGATCAACGCCGAAGACGAACTGGCCAGCAAACGCGCGGTGCTGCAGCGACGCGTGATCGACATTTACAAGCGCGGACAACTTCACGAAGTCGAAGCCCTGCTCTCGGCGCAATCATTCGGATCACTTGTGGCGCGATACAAGTATCTGCACGAACTGGCGCGCCGGGATCGCGCGCTGGTAAGTCGCGTTGAAGCATTGCGCAATCAGATCGGCGGGCAGCGTCAGTTGCTCGTGCACTTGCAGGATGAAGTCGAACGCAATCGCACGGAAAAAGCGCAAGAAGAAATTCGACTTCGTACGCTGGAAGGCCGGCGGCAACGCAACCTGACCTCCGTGCAGCGAACGACCCTGCAAACGCAGGATCGCATTGAACAGCTCGCGCGCGATGAAGCCCGAGTCACGAGTGTCATTGCAACGCTCGAAGCCGCGCGTAAGCGTGCGGAGTTGGTGCCAAATTCAGCGCCAGTCGCGCCATCCGCGATCAAAACATCAGATCTGGGTAAACTCGATTGGCCCGTGGACGGAAATATTCTTTACCGATTTGGTCGTGTCATCAATCCAAACAACACGATGATTCGCTGGAACGGTTTGGGAATTGGCGCCGCCGCCGGTACGTCAGTCAAGAGTATTGCGAGCGGCGAAGTGGTGCTCGCGGATTTGAACGGCACGTATGGTCTGACGGTAATTATTCAACACGGCGGCGGCGATTATTCCGTGTACAGTTCCCTGGCCCGACTTGATGTTCGCAAGGGACAACAAGTGCAGAAAGGACAAGTCATCGGCACGGTCGGCGCAACGGATCCGGAGCTGCCACCACATCTGCATTTCGAAATTCGTCCGCGTGGACGCGCGGTTGATCCATTGGAGTGGTTGAGAAAACAAAAATCATGACACCAGCAAAGAAGGCATCGAAAACGGCCGCGAAGTCCGCATCTAATCCGGCTCCGAAGGCCGCAGCCAAACCGGCTGCGAAGTCCGCTGCGAAAGTGGCGCCGAAAGTGGCGCCGAAAGTGGCGCCGAAAGTGGCGCCGAAAGTGGCGCCGAAAGTGGCGGCGAAACCCACGGCTAAACCCGTCGCGGCACCTGCCGTCAAAAAGTCAGCGAAGAAATCTGCAGATCCTGCTGAAATCGTCAAACACGACGCCGGCGATCACACGAAAGACACGGCGCCGCTTGGCGCGCACGTTTCGGTTGCCGGTGGCATCTGGGAAGCGGCAAATCGCTGCATCGAGATCAGTTCAACCGCGTCGCAGATCTTTACCAAGCAAGCCAATCGCTGGGTCGAGCGCGAAGTCGAGGAAGCCGAGTCAACGCGATATCGCACAGGCATGAGCGCGACGACCGTGCGCTGGACCTGCGCACATGATTCGTATCTCATCAACCTCGCGTCGCCGGATGTTGATCTGCGCGCGCGCTCGATTGAAAGTTTCCGCTGCGAGCTGCGGCGCTGCCACGCATTGGGACTCGACGCGCTCGTGTCGCATCCAGGAAACTTCATTGACGATCGCGCATCAGGACTGCAGCGCAATGCCGATGCAATCACTGAAGCTCTCGAAGCCGAACAAGGTCCAACGCGTTTGTTGATGGAATTGACTGCCGGACAAGGCACAGTACTCGGATCAACGTTTGAAGAAATGGCGGCGCTGCTTGACGCGATTCCCGCAAACTTGCGCACGCGTGTTGGCGTTTGTCTCGACACGGCACACGTGTGGGCGTCTGGTTACGACCTGATCAACGATTACGACGGCATGATTCAGAAGTTTGATGACACGTTGGGACTCGCGCGTCTCGAGTGTCTGCACTTAAACGATTCAAAAGCGAGACTGGGCTCACATCTCGATCGTCACGATCTGATTGGCGAAGGCACGATTGGCGCGAATCCGTTTCGTCGCATCATGACCGACGATCGCATCAAACACGTGCCGCGCGTGATTGAAACGCCAAAGGGCGATGACCACGCGGCTGCGGATTCGCGCATGCTCGCGCGACTCAGAAGTTACGCCGCCGGACTTTGAGACTGCATGATGCCGAACAATTCTGACAGCGCCAAAACATTCGCCCTTCCCAGTTCGCCGAAGCGTGTTGTGATCGGTCACGACCAGCATGCCGAGATGGCGGCAGCACTGTTGCGTGATCGATCGGATCTGGAAGTGCGAAACCGCAAGCTCGCCGACATCACCGTCGACGATTTCGAATGGGGCGAAACCTACCTCGGCTTCCGTCGACCAGCTTTGCCAACGATGGGCAACATACGTTGGGTGCACAGCACGGGTGCTGGTGTTGATCCGTGGTTGTATCCGAACGAATTGCCGAGCAACATTTTGTTGACCCGCAGTTCGGAATCATTTGGGCCAATGATTGCCGAGTGGGCGGTGGCGCGCGCGCTGGCGTTTACGCAGCGCCTGAGCGAACTGTCCGTTTCGCAACACGACAAACACTGGCAGAAGATTGACATACCCATGCTCGCGGGTTCAACTGCACTCGTCATCGGCACAGGTGACGTCGGCGCGCACGTTGGCAAACTGTTCAAGGCATTGGGTTGCGTCGTGCGCGGCATTTCGCGAAGTGGGCGCGGCGACAATGAAATCTTTTCGAAAGTGTCGCCGGTTTCGGAAATAGCCGGCGCGGTCGCGGGCGCCGATTGGATCATTGTGGTGCTTCCGTTAACGAACGAAACCCGTGGACTCATCAATCGTGACGTACTGAGTCAGTGCACAGGCGCCGTAATCATGAACGCCGGCCGTGGGCCTGTAATTACTGAAGGCGCCCTTCCCGAAGCGTTGCAGCAAGGTTGGCTGCGCGGCGCGGCACTCGACGTGTTTGAAGTTGAACCGTTGCCAACTTCATCGCCGCTGTGGACGGACGAACGCGTGATGGTATCACCGCACATCGCCGGACTGACGACAGTCGAAGGCGCAGTATCCGGTTTTGTGGAAGTGCTTGGCGATCTCGAGAACGCACGCGCTCCCAGGTGGATCGTGAGCCGCGAGCGACAATACTGAACTGCTCGGTCAGTATCATCGCTCGCGATAACGATAGCACGATTAGAACATCACCTTGTACACCACGCTCAGGTTGCGTCCCGGGTTGTACGCGAAACTCTTGATGCGGCTTGCGGCATCGCGGTATTGCTCGTCGAGCACATTATCAGCGCGGAGTGTGAGTGAGCTGACGGTGCTCGTTTTGCCTGAGAAAATCCATGAAGCGCTCAGGTTGACCAGCGTATATGCGTCAGTCACCACGTCGAGCTGATCACCGCTCACCTTGTTCTGGCTGAACACGCGCTTGGCATCACTGCTGAACGACAAACGTCCGCTGTCATAACGCAATGATCCGCCCAAACGTCCCGCGGGAATGTACGGAAGATTGCCACCCGCCTTGAGCGTGGCGCGCGTAAAGTCACCCATCACTCCGCCAACAATACGCGGCATGAGTGCGGTTTCGACCTGCCCCTCGATGCCGTACATGCGCGCGTCGGCCTGCACAAAGTTCACCAACGGCACCGAATCACCATCCGCCTCGGTACGACCAACTGCGCGCGGCAACACATAGTTGCTGATCAGGTTGTAGTACGTACTGACCTGCGCAAAGGTCTTTCCGTTTTGTGAACGCAGGCCTGCCTCCATACCGGTACTTTGCTCGGAATTCAGCTTCGGATTTCCGATGTCAAACGTGCCGACCGCCGCATGAAATCCGTTGGCGTACAATTCCTCAACGGTCGGCGCACGAAATCCGCGCGAAACGTTGGCCGTCAACGAAGTGTTGGTCGCGACGGGAATGCTCAAACCAAGTGAACCAGAGACATTGTTAAACGAACTTCTCTCCGACGCCCCAAACCTCTCCACCTGCTCGGCATTTTCGGGCCGAGTTTCGAGGGAGAAGTGGTCGACGCGCGCGCCGAATTGCAGTTGTGGTGAATGGTCAGCATTCACCAGTCGAGTCAATGGCAACTCTTCGTACAAGAAGAGCGCGACGTTGTTGTTGTTGGCTGATGGCGTGAACGCTTCTTCGCCGGCCGGAGTGTACTGACGCAGAAATCCTTGCACGCCGACCGCGCCAGACAAGGCGCCGGTTTTCGTGCGCGCCGTAACGTTCAGCGTTTGTGTGTTCAGTGCGAAGCGTGTGCCAATTTCGCCAGACTCTTCGATCTCGTTGTGACGATACCACTGGGCCGTTCCATCAACGCGAATTGTGCTGAGCAGCGGATTGCCTGTGTTCACTGTTGACTTGAGCACCGCCTGCCGACGCGATCCTTCAATGCGCACCTGTTCGCCACCTTCTGCAAAGGGCAACCCGTATTCAAACTCCATGTCACGCACGCCCAAACCAACGGACGCGTGATCATTGATGAACGCGATGCTGCCTGTACCGTTTGCAGTGTGGCCGTTCGTGTTCGGCTGGGTTTCGCCGCCGCCAACGCGCATTGCATCGAAGTGCCGGTAACCGCCGCGTGCACTGATTGCGACTTTACTGCCAATCGGCATGCTCAATCCCAGATTAGCAACGCCACCAGGTGTAACCGACTCGCCCTGACCAAATGCGAATCCCGTGATGCGTGATGGCACGGCAACGGGAATGTCGTTCGTGATCACATTGACGACACCGCCCAGCGCGTTGTTTCCATAAAGCAGCGACGCCGGTCCACGAATGACTTCCAAACGCTCGGCCGCGCTTGGATCGACGGCGTTCAAGTGATCGATCGCGGCTGAAGAGAGATCACCTGCGCGATCACCGTCCTGCAACACCAGCACGCGTTCGCCGGTCAGTCCGCGAATGACTGGAGCGTTTGCAAGTGGGCCGTTGAAGCGTGTGGCCATTCCCGGTTCGCCGGAAAGAGTCTGACCAACCGACGCACCAAGCGCGCGCTGCAATTCCTTGCCCGAGAGTTGCACGGTTGCCTGCGTAATCCTGAGCGGATCCGTGCCGGTTGGCGTTGCCGTCACGTTCACCGATGACAAACGAATCGTCGCAGGTTTCATCACGACTTTCAGAATGACGTCGGCGCCGTCGGCCGGAATGTTCACGGCAATGTGTTGGCCCGTGTATCCGATGCGGAGCACATCCATGTGATAGCTGCCTGCGGGCAAAGCACGAATTGCAAACCTGCCAGCGTCATCGGTCATTGTAGAACGATTCACGCTGCTGACCACGATTTGCACGTTGCCCAGCGGAGCGCCGCCGCTGTCCGTGACGGTGCCGATTACTGCGGGGCCGACTTTGGCTTCGGAATATTCGACACCAAGTGCCGGCATCGCAGAAACAGTTGAAGCAAGCGTGAGCAGCGCGGTGGCCATTGCAACACCATAACGCGTCAAGCTGGTGATTAAACGAGATACTAACACGCGCGTCCATGACGCACGAAAGCCAAATCGTGAGAACATCGAGAGCTCCGGCTGCGCTTACCGCGAACGCGAAGTGCTGCTGCGATGCACATTTCGAGATTCGTGCGCTCACCACGGTGTCACCCTGACATGCCAATGCATGCGCGCGTGAAAACCGACAGTGAATGCAACAAACCAAATGCGCGCGCGCACTTGTTCGCTGGCAAGCTGATTGTGATTGAGGAAATGCCCCGTCGGCAGTCGTCATTCGACGACCGCGCGGGTGAAGACACTTCAGCTCAGAACCGGAGGGGCTCGCTGTGACGCAATCGGCCGCGCAACATTGGGATGACGGGCCGTCGTGTATTCGACAGGAGTTTGCCGCACCAACTCAGTCGTTGGTTGCGGTGAGCGCTGATCACCATGACCGGTGATGCCAGCGCTGAATGCGCAGAGGGCGCAATCATCAGGGTGGGCGGAACGAAATTTCGTGCTGCCCTGCTCGCCCACCTGGGCGATGCGAACCGCGCCACGCTCCGACAGCGCATCAACAATGGACACCATTGCGGGTGCCATCGTGTGCAGCAAGGCGAAGAGGACGATGAAGCGCGAGAAGCGCTTCGAAAATCGGGTACGCATCGTAAGCACAACGATACATCTCGACCGTTCGTTGAGTTACCTCGTAAAAAACCCTACAGACATGTAGCCAAACTTGCTCGAACTTCCCTCGCACCAAACCTTGAGTGCAGAGCGGCATTCCGTCATGTTTCCAGACCCAACGCATCGGATGACCGAACACAATCCGAAGCACGGGCCCGCCCGTTGCGCACTGTTCGCGCGCAACGATCAAAATTTCGAGACATTCGCGCGGGGGCTCCCACTGGCCCCCGTGGTCCGTTTTCAGAGAGAGGGTCGCGTCAATGGCGACACAAGCCGCCGCTTCAGCTGCAACTGCCCGTCGCGAAAGCGCAGGCGGACTCGAGCCCCAGGGTCTTAATCCCAAGGGCAACGTTCAATGGAACCTCGTCGCGCCAGAATTGGTGGAAGCCGCCATGCGCCGCAGCGAAGGTCGTCTGGCCGAAATGGGTCCGTTTGTGGCCGTAACCACGCCGCACACCGGCCGCTCACCGAACGACAAGTTTGTTGTGAAAGAAGCGAGCACGGAAGCCGATGTTGATTGGGGCAAAGTGAATCAGCCCATGTCGCCCGAGCATTACGCAACGCTCAAGGCCGACGTCAAAGCATATCTGAACGGTCTGGATGAACTGTTTGTGCAGGACTTGTTTTGCGGCGCGGATCCCGCGACGCGACTGTCGGTTCGTTATGTGCTGCCAAATGCGTGGCACGCGAATTTTGTGCGCAACATGTTCATCCGTCCGGAACTGCACGAACTCGCGTCATTCGCACCAAACTTCACGGTGCTGCACGCGCCGGAAATGCAGG
>JBDTTO010000151.1:0-6908 GCA_039930585.1 Gemmatimonadaceae bacterium | reverse complement strand
CAACGCGCGTTTGCCCAAGATGCGCGAGAACTTGCGAGCAACACGACCGACGCCGCGTAGGCGAGTGCAGGCCAGTTTGGTTCGATCGGACGTTTCCACGCACTCACGGCAAAAAATGCAAACGGCGTGATTGCGACAGCGGCCAGCGCAAACCGAATGCCGGCTTTACTGGTGGCCGATGAGTATTCGCGCAAACGCCATTCATTGCGAATCGTGACAAGCACAGCGATCAACAACAGCACACCAAGAATTGGCGTGGCCAATCCAAGTTGACCGCCAATCATTTCAAATTCGCGTCCGATTGGTGTGCCGCGCGCTGCTGCGCCAAAACCATGACTCAGCTGAAACCGGAACGAGATCCAGTTGGCGGACGAATTCCAAACCACGACCGGCGAAAAAATCAGCAATGCGATCGCGGACGCGACCCACGGCCCGGCTTCAGCAAAGCGCGCGCGCAATGGCGCGTACACTACGCATGCGATCACCAGCGACATCGGCAACAACACTGCGGTGAACTTGCTGATGAATGCGAGACCCAGCGCGATGCCGGTGAGTGACCACCAGAACAGCGATCGACGCGAACGCACTTGTGAACTCAGCGCGCGTTCGAGGAAGACCAATGCCAGCGCGGTGCTCGCGAGCAACGCAACATCCGGAGTGGCCAGCGCGAGTCCCAGCACCGAGAAGGGAAGCACGGCGCCAAGCACCGCGGCACGCACGGCGGCGCGCGATCCGCCAAGCCGGCCGGCGATAAGCACAATGGATACGTGCAGCACAATGGCCGCGACCGCCGGTCCGAAGCGAACACCAAATGTGGTGTTGCCGAACATTTCCGTTCCCGCAGCAATCAGCAGCGCGATACCGGGCGGATGATCGAAGTACCCAGCCTGCAGGTGACGTGACCATTCCCAGTAGTACGTTTCGTCGGGAAGCAGTGGCACAAACGCTGACACCGCGGCACGTGCGATAACCGCGAGCACAATAAAAAGTGCGGCGGTTTTCCATGAACCATCTGTTGGACGCTTTGATGCGTTCTTCGTGCACGGCGAAGCACACGGACGCGCAAATGGCCCAACATCAACAACCGGATACTCTGCGGTTAACACCGTCGTCACCGTCTTTCTATGTAGTGCAAGCAATCACCGTGTGATCGCTCGTCTCGCGCGAACTGCTTACGCGAATCAGGAACTCGAACCGTTTCTTTTACTACGTCGCAACATGCCGAACAGATTGGCCACTGAATCCAGCCCCTACCTGCGCCAGCATGCAGACAACCCGGTGAACTGGTACCCATGGGGCGCCGAGGCGTTCGCGCAGGCCGCTCAGGAAAATAAACCAGTGCTGCTCAGTGTTGGATATGCTGCGTGTCATTGGTGCCACGTCATGGCGCACGAGTCGTTCGAGGACGCCGAGACCGCGGCGTTGATGAACCAGCTTTTCATCAACGTGAAGGTCGATCGCGAAGAGCGCCCGGACGTCGATTCGATCTACATGCAGGCCGTGCAAGCAATGGTGGGCCAAGGCGGATGGCCAATGACGGTGGCGCTAACGCCAACGGGCGAACCGTTCTGGGGTGGTACGTATTTCCCTACTATCGATCAACCGGGCAGGCCGTCATTCAAGCGTGTACTTGCAACACTGGGCGACGCCTGGAAAACGCGACGCGAATCCGTGGAGCGCACCGCGCAGGCGATGCGTGAGCTGTATGCGAATGCCGCCACTCCTGCGACCCCGTCCGGACCACTTTCGCCGGAGCTCCTTGAGCGCGCGTTTGCGACGCTGGCGCGCCAGCACGATTCGGTACTCGGGGGATTTGGCGGAGCGCCAAAATTTCCACAGACTATGTCGCTGGACTTCTGCTTGCGTTGGTGGGCGCGCAGCGGCAACACGACAGCGCGTGACATAGCGCACAATTCATTTCTCGCGATGGCGCGCGGCGGAATCTACGACCAGGTGGGCGGTGGTTTTCATCGTTACAGCGTGGATGCCGAGTGGTTGGTACCGCACTTCGAAAAAATGTTGTACGACAACGCGCTGCTCGTGCGATTCGGTGCGCATCTGTGGCAGGCGACCGGTGATGACGAAGTGGCGCGCATTGTCGAAGAAACAATTGCGTGGTTGTTGCGCGAAATGACGTCGTCCGATGGCGGGTTTTACGCGTCGCTTGATGCGGACAGCGAGGGACACGAGGGAACGTTCTACGTGTGGAGCGCGGCAGAACTTGATGCGTTGCTGGGCGCCGATGCCGAGATGTTGAAGCGCGTGTGGGGAGTAACGGTCGAAGGCAATTTCGAAGAACGCAACATTCTCCATCTGCCAAAACCGCTACACGAAATCGCGGCAGCACTCAACATCGACGTGAACTTGCTGCGCAATCAGGTAACAAGAGCAGCGCAGCATTTGTACGACGTGCGCAAGACACGCGAATGGCCGTCACGCGATGATAAAGTTCTTGCGGGATGGAACGGTTTGATGACGCGCGCACTCGCAGAGGCCGGGCGCGTTTTCAATCGTGCTGACTGGATTCAGGCGGCCGTGCGCAACGGAGAATTTCTGCGTCGCACGTTTGTGCGCGACGGCCGCGTGATGCGCGTACACATGGACGGCATCACGAAGGTCGCGGGTTTTCTTGAGGATCATGCCGCGGTGGCGCTCGCATTTATCGGACTGCACGAAGCGACCGCTGATCCAGTTTGGTTGGACGATGCCCGCCAAATCGCCAAAGCGACGCACGCACACTTCCGGGATACCTCAACCGGCACGTGGTACGACACGGCCGATGATGCCGAGGCGTTGATCACGCGCCCGCACGATGTCTTTGATAACGCGGTGCCTGCCGGACCTTCGCTGGCCCAGGAGCTGATGCTCAGACTGGCCGAAGTGGACGGTGCCACCGCCTGGACCACCGAAACCGTGGCTCAGCTGGCGGTTCAGGCTGAACCCATGGCCCGGTGGCCGAACGGGTTTGGGCATCTGCTGGGCGTTACAGACATGGCCCTCTTTGGTGGGGTGGCAATTGCCATTCTGGGTGACCCATCAGCGTCCGATTTTCAGGCGCTGGCCCGGACTGTGGCGGCGGCCTACGTCCCGACCCTTGTCCTCGTATCAGGACGTGAAGGAGAGGACAGTGGGGCACTTTTGGCCAACCGAAGTGCTTTGGGCGGCAAAGCCACTGCTTACCTCTGTCGCGGCTTTGTTTGTGAGGCTCCCACGAGTGATCCAAACGAGCTGGAACAACAATTGCTTTCACTTCGCGGCACAAAGTAAGGCGGTTCCAAAGGTCCATTACGAACTTTTGTGGCCGTGCGTCCGATCACGCTCCCTTGGGGTTTAACTCAGCCGTGGGTTGCCGATAGGTACCACGCTCGGCCAACTTTTCCGGCGGTGCTGTTCCACTGGCGTGACGGTTGCCGCTCGCCTTGCCATGCGTCCTTGTGATGCGCCCTTCCGGGCGCACTGATTTTCCCACTATCCAGCGAAAGGACAAACCCGCTTCGCGGGTCTCCGACCTATCTATGGCCTTCTCTCGTCGCATCGCAGCAATCCCCGTGCTGATCGCCGTTTTCGGCGCACTCTCGGCCTGTTCTCTCTTTAAGAAGGTTCCCGACGCCTGCTCCGTGGCCATCGCACCTCGCGAAGTCACTGTACCAGTGAACGGAACGACGGTCGTGATCGGGACGCCCTTCGACTGCGACGGTAATTCCATCAAGAACAAGACCGTCAAGTTCTCGTCGAGCAATACTGCGGTCGCGAACGTGACTTCTGCTGGGCAGGTTATCGGCGTGTCTGTCGGAACCGCTACGGTTTCGGCCGTTGCAAACGGCAAGACGGGAGACGCTGTTGTAACCGTTACCCCCGAGCGAGTCTTGACCGTAGCCGTCACGCCAACGACGGCAACTGTGCGACGCAATCAAACGCAGCAAATGACCGCGGTCGCCAAGAACAGTCAGGGTGTCGTCATCACTGGTCTCACATTTCAGTGGTCGTCGAGCAACTCGTCGCTCGCTTCAGTTGACAACACCGGCAAGCTCACCGCACTCGCGCCGGGTACTGTGAATATCTCTGCGTCGACGGACGGACAGTCCGGCACGTCGGTGATCACGGTGACTGAAGTGCCAATTGGTTCGTGCACGCTGACGCCAGGCACGCAAAAAGTCACAGTAACCAATCAGGCCGTGTTTACGCTCGCGCTCAAAGACACGGCGAGCAATCCACTGTCATCGAACGGACGCCTGATCAACTGGACCAGCGACAACAATCTCATCGCATCGGTCAACGCGAATGGTGTTGTGCAGGCACTCAAAGCCGGTACGGCGAAGATCACGGCCACCGATGGTACGAACGCAGCGATCAGCTGCAACGCGACCGCGGAAGTCGTTGACGCGCGTATTGCTTTCGTGAATGTCACGCCGGTTGGCGCGAACCTGCGCCTTGGCGCGCAGCGTCAGTTTGCCGTCGCAATTCTCGACAGCAATCGCACACCAATTTCTGCGATTGGCCGCACGATCACCTGGAAGAACGTGACGCCAGCAATCGCGACGGTGAGTGCATCCGGCATCGTAATTCCCATTGCGCTCGGCAATGGTCGCGTGGCAGTTGATGCAGAGGGTGCAGTTGATACAGCGACCTACTCCGTCAGCAAGATTCCGGTGGTGACGGTGTCATTGTCGCCGCAGCAGCGCACTGTGGTTGAAGGAAACAGTGCTCAGTTTACGCCCACTGTTACCGACAGCGCTGGTAACGTCGTTACGGATCGCTTGATTGAGTGGACGAGCAGCAACACCACCATCGCAACCGTTTCCTCAACGGGACTCGTGACAACCACGGCGCCTGGCACCACCACGATTACCGCGATATCGGAAACCCGCTCTGGCACGGCAACGTTGATCATCACGCCGGTGCCGGTTGATACGATTCTGCTGACGCAACAACAGCTGACGTTGAACCGGCCCACGGCGAGCGGTACGGCCCAAGGCGCGTTCTCCATTGATTTGCGCGACCTTGCCAACAGACAACTCCGCAATCGCACTGTGATTGTCACGAGCGATCAACCAAGCATTGCTACCGGCACCGCAAACGCGGCGGCCACCACCGTATCGGTAGTCGCACTTACGAACGGTTCGGCAACGCTGACGATTCAGGCCGTGAATGCAAGCGGTCAGAACGAAGGCAAGGCTTCCAAGATTGTTATAACGGTCACCGGGCCTTAACGGCCGGTAGCGGCACGTTACTCGTACTTTCGGTAGTTTTGAGCGGGGCGATGCCAACACGGTGTCGCCCCGCTCACTTTTTACGCACTGGTAACAAGCATGGCCACTCCATCGTTCATGCGCGGATTGTTTGCCGGCGAGATTGCCGACGAACTGGTATTTCCCTACCCCGCACCGCTCGAGGAACGAAATCCCGAAGAAGCAGCAGTCGTAATTCGACTCGCAACTGCGCTGAACGAGATGGTGGCCACTGGACTGATTAACTCGGCGCTGTTTGACGACACCGAGACAATTCCCGACGAAGTGATTAACGCGCTGGCGAAGTCGGGATTGCTGGGAATTGCAACGCCGAAAGAATTCGGTGGACTCGGTCTCTCGGTATCGGCCTATGCGCGATTGTTTGGTGCGATTGCGTCAATTGATCCGTCGCTTGGTGTGTTCATGGGCGTACACTGCGGCTTGTGCACGAAAGCGATTGTCTTGTTTGGTAATCAGGAACAGAAGTCGCGTTATCTGCCGCCGCTGGCTCGCGGCGAAACGCGCGGCGCATACGCGCTTACCGAACCGGAAACGGGTTCGGACGCACAACACATTGTGTCGCGCGCCGAACGTTCGCCGGATGGCAAGGGTTGGATTCTGAACGGTCGCAAACACTGGATTGGCAACGGACATCGCGCAGGAGTGATCGTCACGTTTGCGCAGACGCCGGTTGAGCGCGACGGGCAGATGATTCAGCGTCCAACGGCGTTCATCATTCGTCCGGACATGCCAGGATTCCGCGTGGTGCGAACCGTGCGCAAGATGGGGATTCGCGGCAGCACGCAGGCCGAGTTGGCGTACGAGAACATGTTTGTGCCGGACGATCACGTGCTGGGCGAAGTTGGCAAGGGATTTCGCGTCGCCGTGAATGCGCTCAACGCTGGCCGACTGAGTCTCGCTTCCGGATGTGCGACAGCGACAAAACGTTTAGTGGGCGAGATGGTGCGGTACGCTGAGGAGCGAGTGCAGTTTGGCGCGCCATTGGCAACGTTTGAGATTACGCAGCGGAAGATTGCCACCGTGGCGTCTGAAGCCTACGCGGCTGATGCGATGGTTGGCGCACTTGCCGGCGCGTTGGACAGCGATAACGTTGACGCATCACTGGAAGCCGCGTGCGTGAAAGTGTTTGCCAGCGAAATGGTGTGGCGTGCTGCGGATGAGATGGTGCAGTTGGCTGGTGGTCGCGGGTTTGTGCAACCATGGCCATACGAGCGTTATCTGCGCGACGCTCGCATCAATCGCATTTTCGAGGGTGCGAACGAAATCCTGCGACTGTTTGTGGGGCTGAATGGAATTGAGGGACCCGCACAACAGCTCAAGGAACTTGCGACTGCGCTGAAGAATCCAATTCGCAACTGGTTGCTGATGTCGGAGTACGCGCGTGATCGCGTGAAGACAGCCATTGGTGCAACGGAAAAGTTTTCAGTCGAGTTGCATCCGCGTCTCGATAAGCATCGCAAATACATCGAGAAACACACGGCCGAGCTCGCGCAGATGACGGAGCGCGCAATCATGCGGCACAAGAAAGACATTTTACATCGTCAGCTGGTGGTCGAGCGTCTCGCAGAGATGGCGATTGAGATTTACGCGCGCACCTGCACCATGTTGCGCACGCAGCGGTTGTTGGAACATGGCGACGAAGTAAAATACGAGCGCGAG
>JBDTTO010000150.1:0-6909 GCA_039930585.1 Gemmatimonadaceae bacterium | reverse complement strand
GGTGCCGGTAAGGTAAGCTTCCGGTTTGTGAACTATAACGAACGGGATGGCCTGCAGGGCCGGGAATTTACCATGAACGCGGCCTATAAAACCCGCAGCGGCGAATTGATATTTGGCGGCGGTAACGGCTTTAATATTTTTAAGCCCGCCCGCCTGCGCACCAGTAAAAACAGCCCCGCGCTGGTTTTTACCGATTTCCGGCGAGCTGAAGTTGGGCGGGCGCTATCAGCTAACGGGAAACGCCAGCGGCACCGTGACCCGCTGCGAGCCGCCAATGCACTTGGGCCTGACCTGGGAATTTGGCGGCCAGACCTCATGGGTCGACGTCGTGTTGTCGCCTTCGGGCGACGGCGGTACGTATCTGGAGCTCACGCATGTCGCACACATTGATGACGGCATGTGGGCACAGTTCGGACCCGGCGCGGTCGGAATCGGCTGGGACCTTACCCTGCTTGGACTCGGTGAGCACATCTCCACAAAGGCCACCAAGGATGAGGCAAACGCCATGGCCTGGATGGGGAGCGCCGAAGGCAAGGACTTCATGCGGCAGAGTAATGACGGGTGGCGCGACGCCTCGATTGCGAGCGGCACCGATGCCAGTGAAGCGACCGAAGCCGCCAAGCGCACGATCGCAGCGTACACTGGCGAAGGGTGAGCAATGCACGCGTTTGACGTACTCGGTGATCCGGTGCGACGCCGCATTCTCGAGTTGCTTGCGACCAACGAACACAATTCCGGTGCTGTAGTTGCCGTAATTCAGCGGGAGTTCGGCATTACGCAGGCGGCTGTGTCACAACACCTGCGCGTGTTGCGCGACAGCGGGTTTGCGACCGTACGCGTTGATGGTGCGCGACGCGTGTACGCACTCAACGCAGAACCACTCGCCGAAGTAGACGAGTGGCTCGATCGTTTTCGAATTTTCTGGGGACGCAACCTTGATGCATTGGCCACCGAAGTGGCGCGCGGCAAACGCGAAGCTTCAATACGCGATGGCGCGACGCGCGATACGGCAGCGCCTGATACTTCGGCGTCCGATAGCGGAAATTCCTAGCGCGCGCTCAGCAACGCTCGGGCACGCGGACTTGCCATGATTGGCCGAAAGTCCGAGTACGCTGCGCCCGGTACCCACGGATACGCTTCGATACCGCATTCAACCGCGTTGGTCAGCAATGCAATTGCGCGCTCGGTGTTACCGCTGATTGAAGCGATGCGCGCCTGATACTCCAGAAACTCGCCGTGGTAACGCGGCTCTGCCCTCCCAAGCCAGTTCTTGGCAGCGGTCGTATCACCGCGGCGCGCAGCCGTAAGCGCCGCGAGACCGCGATAGCGGAGGCGATCAGGAAATTCGGACGCCAGCGCTTCAAAATGCACGCGCGCTTCTTCGTAGCGACCGAGCGTGTATAACGCGCTGCCGAGCCAGTATCGATGTCCGCGGTCATTGGGCGACGCAACCAACCGATTCGAGAACCATGACACTGCGCGCTCGGCGTATTTGCGTCCGTCGGCTTCGCGACCGTGCACGATCAGTTGTTCTGCCGCAACGATCATGGCCGCACCTTGCGACCAATACACATCGGCCGGCAGCGACTCCCATTTCACGAACGCCGAATCCAGTAGACGAAGATCACCCGCTGCCGCCATGGCACGTGCTTCCAACACCAAGGCGACCCGACGATCGGGATAGCGGCGCGCCATTTCGCGTGCGGCTTTCCGTTCGCCGTCAAAGTTGTTGAGCATGTGTTCAGCATGGGCCATCTGCGTCCAGTATGAACTCCAGCCCATCATCTCACCGCGATCGGGATTCATGCGTTTCAACTGATCAAGCGCGGCTTGTGCATAACCGGCATTGAGTAATGCTGCTGCGTTGTCGTAACCGGCGCGTGAATTGGGAACGAGGTCGGCGGCGCGTTGAATGGCCGCACGCGCTTTCTCTCCTTCGCCGCTCATCAGCATTTCGATGTAACGGAGCGATTCATCCTGATACGTGCTCATTTCGTTTTCACGAGCGCGTGCCTGCCGGATGAGCGTATCCGCAACCGCGAGATTGTCATCGTTGAACGCTGCGCGTGCACCAAGCAGGAGTGCTGCGGTAAACGTCGAGTCTCGCGCAAATGCTTCGCGAAAGATCGGGAGCGCTTCCATGTAGCGCTGCGCGAGAAACTGATCGAGTCCGGCATCGAACAGTCGATATGCCGAAAACGACGGTGGCGTGTGCGCGACTCCGGGAAGATTTGCGACCCGTTCGTCACGAGTGGCGGCCACAGCACCCATCACGCGATCACGCAGTTGGCTGATGCCGTCTTCCGGATTGCTGGCGGCAAAAACAATTGGCGCCAACGCCGATAACACGCGCCCGGATCGCGCATTCACCAGTTGCGCCTGCAGATACAGTGAATCGCGCCGCTGATAGTAGGTACCAGTTACCACCGTACCGGCGCCAACCTCGCTGTGCACCGTCGCAACCATTGGCGCTCCCAACGTCGTTGCGTGTTCCGACGCCAAACGGGCGTCAGCCCAGGGCACAACTTGCACGCCACCCATCCGCTGCAACCCTTCAGTCACCCAATCACCGGCAAAGCGACCAACCACCGAAAGTGTGCTGTCGCCGGTTTCGTTCTGCAAAACGGTCAGCGCAATTGGTTCGGCAAATTGGTCACCGGCCGCGAATGAAGCGCGCGTGAGAAACACCGCAATTGCCGCCGCAATTGCGCCAACCGCCAGCAGCAGGCCGCGCTTGCGCGCCGGTTTGTTTTGCGCAACCGGAATTGCACTATCAAGGCGCTGCAGCACCGACGCCATGTCAAACGGCCGACGTGCAACTGCTTCAGAAACACATTCAAGCAACAGCGTTGCAACCTTGCCTGGCAAATCGCGACGACGTGCGAGAGCGGCGGGTGCCGTGTTCTCAGCTTCGCTGGAGACAACGCTCTTGCCAGTGAGCATCTCGATGCCGAGTAAGCCCCATGCAAACATGTCAACGCGACCGTCAACGTCATCAGCGGCCATGGCTTGCTCGGGTGCCATGTAACGCTGCGTGCCTAACGCGATGCCTGGCGACGTGATGTCTGCCGATGGATCGCCGAAGATTTTTGCAATGCCGAAATCCAGCAGGTACGCGTGACCGGCCGTGAGAAAAACATTTTCCGGTTTGATGTCGCGATGCACAACGCCGCCATCGTGCGCGAATGCAAGTGCACCAGCCACGTCGCGCAAGATGCCAATTGCTTCGGGAGTGCTGACTTCGGTGCGACGCAAACGATCTCGCAGTGTTTCACCATTCATGAACGGCATTACGTAATACAACAATCCTTCAGCAGCGCCTGAATCAATGAGCGGGACGATGTGCGGATGTGCGAGTGTTGCCGCAATACTCACTTCGCGCAGGAAGCGCTCGGCACCGAAATAATGGGCCGTATTCGGATCGAGCACCTTGATGACGACATCGCGATCATGCTTGCGTTCGCGCGCGCGAAACACGGCGGCCATGCCGCCGCGTCCGAGCTCGCTGCCGATTTCGTATTTGTCAGAGAGCGCCGCGGCGAGTGACTCGCGCAATTCCTGCGGCGTTACCATCGATGGTGAGAGTTCGAGCACACCCGTGACGCGCGCTGCGGCTGCCAACAGTGCCCGCAACTCATCTACCAGCGCGGGGTCCTGCGCAGAATGGGCTTCGATCCAGCGGTCACGCTCTTGTTCGGGAAGCTCCAGCACTTCATCAAACAAATCCAGCGCACGACGGGACAGCGACTCGTCGCTCATGTCGTACTGGTGGTGACGTACATCTGCTTGTACAACCACGCGCGTGCTTTCACCCAATCGCGTTGCACGGTGCGTGTTGTCGTTCCCAGTGTTTCGGCGGTTTCGACTTCGGTCAGGCCGATGAGGAATCGGTATTCGACAACTTTTCGCAAACGCTCATCGAGTTCGCCGAGTTTCTCCAGCGCGTCAAACAGTGCCAGCATTTCTTCGGGTGATGTATCGCTGACTCCAATGTCATCACCCAACGTCACACGCACTGCACCACCGCCACGTTTGTCTGCAACACGACGACGCGCGTGATCGATCAACACCTGCCGCATCGCGCGAATCGTGATTGCGAGAAAGTGCGAACGATCGGTGACTGACAGTGGCGCGCCACTTTGTGGCGAAAGACCCAGCCGCAACCACGCTTCGTGTACGAGATCTGTCGCGTTGAACGTGTGATCAGCACGTTCGGATGACATAAGATGCGCGGCAACACGACGCATCTCGTCATACACCAATGGAAACAAGCGATCGCCAGCACGTGCATCGCCCGCGCGAATGGCGGCAAGCATGGCAGTAATCTCGGCGGGCGCGGTGTTGTTCATCTGCATGGTCTGGAATACCGCGCTTCAACTGCGGCTGCGGCCTTGTCGTGTAATGCGTGCGATCCACGCAATCCTGAATGTACCGGGACTGCGCCGTCGAAGCCACTCTGTGCCTGGCCGCGCGTCCCATGCTCAGACAGATCATGCATGCGCCTGTTCTATTCCCGAAACGAGTAAATTCGCGGTCCGATGTTTGGACTGCTGCTTTTGTGACAGTGTTGTCAGCTCTGACGTCCCCTGCTGTTGTCGCTCAGACACCTCACTCCGCCCACGCCCGACCCGCGCTTAGTGCGTCAGGTCACGCTCCCGTCGAAACGGCCGCCGTGAGCCTGATCCAGAACCTGGGAACGTGGCGCCGAACGGTCGACACGAAGATTCCCATGGCGCAGGCGTATTTCGATCAGGGACTTCGCCTGTATTACGCCTTCAATCACGCCGAATCCGTACGTGCGTTTCGCGAGGCGCAGCGACGCGATCCGTCCTGCCTGATGTGCGTCTGGGGCGAAGCCATCGCGCTTGGTCCGAACATCAACGCACCGATGGATTCGGCTGGCGAACAACAGGCTCTCGTGGCCGCCAAGCGCGGTATGGCAATGATCTCAAATGCGTCGCCGACTGCATATTCAGCGCGCGACGTTCAGTGGATGCGTGCCGTCGCCGTTCGGTACGTGTCGACCACCAACAGTTCGCGGGCGATCCGTGATTCCGCATATGCGAAAGCGATGGCGAATATCGCGAGAGAATTTCCGCGCGATGTGGATGCGCTCGCGATTGCTGCAGAAGCGCAAATGGATCTGTCTCCCTGGACGTATTGGACCAGGGATGGAAGTCCGCTTCCGGGCACCGAACAAACGCTCAAGTGGCTTGAGAAGGGGATGAGTCTGTCGTCCTCACATCCGGGCGCGTGTCATTTCTACATTCACGCCGTCGAAGCCGCGCATCCCGAGCGTGCAGTTTCGTGCGCCGAGCGATTGGCTGCAAACATGCCCGCCGCCGGACACATTGTGCACATGCCGGCGCACATCTACATCCGTGTGGGACGTTGGGCTGATGCCATCAAAGCGAACAAACACGCGATACATGCGGATCAGGAATATTTTGACGGACCGCACACGTCAGATGCTGCATTGTATTCGGCAATGTATCGCTCGCACAACTTCAACTTTCTGACGTTAGCGGCCGTGATGGCCGGTGCCAGCAAGATCGCGTTTGAATCAAGCAATCACGTCACGGAAATTGTCACGCCCGATGTAGCGCGCGCCATTCCCGCGCTTGAACCGATGCTTGCTGTTCCGGTGCAGACCCTGGTAACGTTTGGCAAATGGGACGCAGTGTTGAATACGCCAATGCCACCCTCGGATCTTCGCGTCGCAACATCGCACTTCTGGTATGCACGCGGCATCGCGTTTGCCGCAACGGGCCGGACCCAGGAAGCGCGCGCTACAGTCGACTCAATTCGAGCGACGGCACAAACGCTGTCACCTGGTGAAACCCGCACGACACTGGATATCGCGGCGCGGATGGTCGATGGCGAAATCGCATTGAGAACGGGCGATGCGTCGCGCGCCGTTTCGATCTACACCGAAGCCGCTCTGCTCGAAGACGGCCTCAGCTACATGGAACCGCCAACCTGGTATCAGCCCGTGCGACATTCGCTAGGTAAGGCGCTGCTGGCGACCGGCAACGCACAAGCGGCCGAACAGGTGTACCTGGCGGACTTGCGTCGTTTTCCTGAAAATGGCTGGTCGTTGATGGGTCTCGTCCAGTCACTCCGCGCGCAGAATCTCAAGCGTGAGGCCCGGGCAGTCGAAAGCCGCTATCTGAACGCCTGGCGCTCGGCGGACATTTCGATTTCTTCGTCTCGCCCCTAAGTGATTGGCGGCATGCGCGCCCAGCGCTCGAGCACTACAATTTTGTAACGTACAACGTCTTTCCGGTCACCGGGGAAATGCCGAAACTCCCTGCGGTGAACGCCGCTGCAATTCTTTCTCTTTGTGCTGCTGCATTGCAGCTTGGCATGGGACTGCTGCTCGTTGGCCTGGCGCGTGCGCCGGGTTGGCGGGCAGCACGTACGTTTGCGCTCATTGCGTTAACGGCCTTCGCGTACAGCGCGGCCGATGTGTTTTTTGCAATGCCATCCGCCAGCGAATCGGCGTTGTTGTGGGCCACGCGTGCGAATTTTTTCATGGGATCGCTACACGCCGTTGCCTGGTTGTTGTACACGTTTGGTGGCCCAACCGCATCAGCGCGCGGTATGCCACTCGCGGCAAAAGTTCTCGCGACGGTTCTGGCAGTTTCCGGTCTGATCATATTTCTGTTCGGGGCACCAGTCGTTCCGGGCGAATGGACTGATGTAAGCATTTCGTGGGCGAACGTGCATTATCGCGCACCGAAAATGAATCAGTGGGGCGAAGGGTACGCGACGGGCGTGTTGTTATCGTTGGCCGTGCCGTTTGCGGGATTTATTCCGCGCGCGCGACGCCACGAACCAGGTGCGTGGACACATCTGATCGGTTTCAGCGTGTTTTTTGCGTGTATGTCCGTTGAAGTGCTCGTCACC
>JBDTTO010000149.1:0-6938 GCA_039930585.1 Gemmatimonadaceae bacterium | reverse complement strand
TCGTTCGATGCCGCCGGTCGATCGCGAATTACCTGCGACTGAATTGCATCCGGTTGGCAAAGCGCTGGCGACATTCGGACAGCTACCAATTTTCATGGCAGAATTGATTCCGATTGATCGCGCACACCCAGCGACTGTTGTGCGCGACACATCGGTAGCATACGGCAGCTATCTCGCACACACTGGCGGTTGCACTGGTTGCCACGGCGAAACGTTAAGCGGCGGCAAGATACCAGGTACACCGCCCGAGTGGCCGCCCGCAGCGAACATCACGCCTACGGGAATCAAGAAATACTCTGACGTTGAACTCATGACACTATTTCGCACCGGCAAACGTCCAGACGGCACGCAACTCAAGGAACAGATGCCGTGGCCCTACATCGCCAAGATGTCTGACGACGAGTTGAAGACAACAATCAAATACTTGCGCACCGTGCCGCCGAAAGATTTCGGCGGCCGATAGTTAGACCAGTTACGCGAGCGCTCCCTGAGCTGCATGTAGTGCATCCGGGCGCAACGCCGCACTGGGGATGATGTTGCCGAACGGCGCTGCCGCACCATTTCGCAGCGCCGTTATGCGTTCTTCGACGAACGACACGAGTTCCTGCATGGTCGCTGCGTCGAACACCAGTTTCACACCGGCTTCCGCGTACAACTCGGGCAACGGTTTGGTGCCGCCAAGCGCGAGAAAACGTTTGTACGCCGAAACCGCTTCGCCACTGTCGCGCACTGCATTGCGGAATACCTGCAACGCACCCAACTGCGCAATGCCGTATTCGATGTAGTAGAAGGGCAACTCAAAGATGTGCAGTTGGCGATACCAACGTGCGATGCGTTCGTTATCGAGGCCAGACCAATCAACACCCTTTTCGAATCGCGCACGCAAGTTCAACCAGTGCGCATCACGCGCAGCGGCGTCGCCACCCTTCGGATCGGTGTAGATCCACGCCTGAAATGCGTCAACGCTCGCAATGTGTACGAGACTGGCCAACACATCTTCCAGATGTTCGAGCCACGCGACGCGCGCCTCCTCAGGTGTGTAATAACCTTCGGGCTGTACGAGATACGGCATCGCCAGCAGCTCCATTGACATTGATGCCAACTCGGCGGCCTCATGTCCGACACGGCGTTGCCATGAGTACGGCAATTGGTGTGTCGCAAAATCGTGAAAGCTGTGCCCTGCTTCGTGCACGAGCGTTTGCACGTCGTCCGGAACTCCAACGGCGTTCATGAAGATGAACGGTCGTCCGCGAAACGCGAGATCGGTGCAATATCCGCCGGGCGCTTTACCCTGACGACTTTCGAGATCGAGGAGGTTTTCATCGGCCATCGTTCCGAACTGTTCACCCAGCTTCGCATCTACGCGCGAAAAAATTCCTCGCGCGCGGGACACAAATGTTTCGACGGTATCAAATGGCTTGAGTGGAATTGCAGAATCGAGATCAACCGACACATCCCACGGACGCAACACTTCAACACCAAGCGACTGCCGACGGTGATCCATCAATCGCGCCACTGCGGGCACAACCGTCGCTTCTACGGCTTCATGAAAACGCGCGCAATCGGCTGGCGTGTAGTCAAAACGATGTTTTGACGCAAAACAGTACTGCTGAAAATCGGCGAATCCGGCTTCGGCCGAGACAGCGTTGCGCAGCACATACATACGATCGAACAAGGAAGCGAGCGCATCCCGATGCTCGGTGTACGCTTGCGCGCCCAGGCGAAACGCCTTTTCACGTTCTTTGCGATCGTTGGATTTCAAATGCGGCTGCAACTGCGGCACGGTTTTCTGTTCGCCGTCCCAATCAACGGACAGGCCACCCGAAATTTTCTGATAGCCGGCCGACAGTTCTTCGATTTGCGCGAAACGACTCACGTTGGCTTCGCGGAAAATCTCGATGTCCGTGCGGAAGCGGCGCAACGTTGTTTCGAGATCGGCACGCGACCAACCCGATGCGACAAATCGCTTCGCCAACCGCACCTGCTGTTCTTCCAATTGCGGAAATACTTCCATCGAGAATCGCAGATACGCCGTTTCGGCCTCTGTATTACTCGTATCACCCGTATACGCGATCATTGCCATGGTGCCGGCTTCACCCACCATATCATCCAGACGCGACCAAACACTCAACCATGATTCCATTGCGGAATCGGTAAGTGGTTCCGGCAACGGAATCGTTGCAAGCGCCTCGTAATAGGGAAGGACTTCAGCCCAGGATGCGCTCTTGAACGCATCAGGCGATGCTGGCAGCTCGATCATCAACGGTCGTGTGAGTGGAATGACACGCGATAACGGGAAATCGCGTGTCGTGAGTGTTTACTCGCCGTACGGTATCCAGATGTTTTTCACCTGCACGGCGCGACGCAGGAATGATCTTCCTTCACCGTCGCGCGGATCGAGCCACTCGCGTGAACTCCACTCCGTCCACGTGCGCTTGAGATTGCCCGACGACGCTTTTTCAACCGCCGTCGCTCCAACCTGCGAACCCACATACCACACCGCGCCAACGTCGTCGTGATCCGCCAACACGCGAGCCAAAGCGTCGCGCTTGCCAGTAACGATGTTTAACGCACCCGCCGGAACGTCGGACGTTTCGAGTACGCTGTAAAAGTCAGTGGCGGCCAGCGGATATACTTCCGACGGAACTGCAACAACGGAATTACCGGTGGCCAGCAAAGGCGCAACTAATGAAATCAACCCCAGTAACGGATACGGATCGGGGCATGCGACGCCAACGACGCCAATGGGCTCATGCATCGCGAGCGCGACACCGCGAATCGGAACGTCATGCACAGCACCGTCGTACTTGTCTGCCCAACCGGCGTATGTGAACAAACGCGAGATGGACGCTTCGACTTCGCGCATACCATCGTGCAACGACCCGCCAGTCAGCGACGAAATACGTGCAGCAAATTCTTTTCCGCGCGCCGACAAATTTTCGGCGATGTAGTACAGAATCTGCGCGCGTTGATGTCCGGTAAGTTTGCCCCACGAACTCGCGGATGCGGCCTCAACCGCGTTCCGAACGTCCTTACGATTGCCTTCGCCAACGTCGCCAAGATTGTGTCCTGATGCGTTTCGTATCGCCTTGCTGTATGCAGAATCCGGACGCGCTTGTTTGCCGCCAATAAACAGTTTGGCGGTGCGATCCAACGGCGGCAACACAGATGCAGTCGTGTCATAACTCATGCCTGCATCATCGTCATTGCCACCGCCGAGCGCCGCATCAGAATTGCTCGCGGCCACACCTGATGCTGCAGCATTCAGTACAGGCGAAGGCGCGTCGGTCGCGGTGTGATGCGCCTTGAGATATTCCCACAACCCCTCGCGTCCGCCCTCCCGACCGAAACCTGATTCCTTGTAGCCACCAAATCCCGCCGATGCATCGAACTGGTTAGTGCAGTTCACCCACACCACGCCAGCCTGAATTTTTGGCGCGATATCAAGCGCAAGATTGATGTTCTCCGTCCACACGCTGGCGGCCAATCCGTACGGCGTGTTGTTCGCCAGTGCGACAGCTTCGGCCGGCGTGCGGAACGTCATCAACACCAACACCGGACCAAATATTTCGGTTTGGGCGATAGTCGCGCTTGGCGAAACTTCGGTGAACAGTGTCGGCGGATAGAACCAACCTTCCGTCGGTGTCGCCCAACTCGGCTGCCAGCACGTTGCGCCTTCGCTGACGCCTTGCGCTACCAATCCGCGAATGCGCTCGAGTTGAACTGGTGCAACGATTGCGCCCATGTCCACCGACTTGTCGAGCGGCGAACCAACACGCATGCGTTCCATGCGCGCGCGCAACTTTGCGATCAACTGATCAGAAACACCTTCCTGCACCAACAAACGCGAACCAGCGCAACACACCTGTCCCTGATTAAACCAGATTGCATCAACCACACCTTCAACAACGCTGTCGAGATCCGAATCTTCGAATACGACAAAGGGACTCTTGCCGCCAAGTTCGAGCGATAGACCTTTGCCGGTGCCTGCAGTTGCAATGCGAATCGCACGTCCAACTTCGGTGCTTCCGGTAAATGCGATCTTGTCGACGTCGGCGTGATCTACGATGGCAGCGCCAGTGCTTCCATCACCTGTCACCAGATTAAATACGCCGGCTGGTAATCCAGCTTCGGCCACAATCTCCGCAAACAACAACGCAGAAAGCGGCGTGAATTCAGCCGGCTTCATGACGATTGTGTTTCCTGCAGCGAGCGCAGGTGCAACTTTCCACGCGAGCATCAATAACGGGAAATTCCACGGAATGATCTGACCAACAACTCCGTAACCGTGATAGCCGGCGAATTCCGTTTCAAGCAGCTGCGCCCAACCGGCGTGATGATAGAAATGTCGCGCAACCAATGGCACATCGATGTCGCGCGTTTCGCGAATCGGTTTGCCGTTATCCATCGTTTCGAGTACCGCCAGAATTCGCGCATGACGTTGCACGGCACGGGCTAATGCGTACAGGTATCGCGCGCGCGCATGCGCATCCAACGCTTGCCAGGCGGGCAACGCCTTCCGTGCAGCCGCGACGGCAGCATTCACATCGCTGGCCGAACCTTGTGCAACTTTTGCGATAACTTTTCCCGACGACGGATCGTGCACTTCGAACGATTCACCGCGCGACGCGTCAGTCCATTCACCGTTGATGAATTGCCCGAACGCGTGATTACGTGACTTGAGCCACTCGCGCACTGGTGCATCACCTTCGGGTGCAGGGCCGTAGCTCATACTCGAAAAAATGTCGCGCACGGTTTCGGGCGACGTCGTACCTGCCGATGGAGACTGCGTAGAAGCCATTCAGTTACACCATGGGCTGACGATGAGCGGCGGCGTACCGACCGGTCACGTAGTGTTCCAACTGTCGCTCGATGTCGGTTAACAGTCCGCTTGCGCCGAAACGAAACAGACTGGGACGCAACCAGCGATCGCCAAGTTCTTCTTTCATCAGGACCAACCAATCAAGCGACTGCTTGGCAGAACGAATTCCGCCTGCTGGCTTGAATCCGATTTCGTAACCGTACCGCGAACCGAAATCGCGAATCATTCGCGTCATCACGATGCCAACGGGCAACGTTGCGTTTGTAGCTTCTTTGCCGGTGCTCGTCTTGATGAAATCCGAGCCGGCCATCATGGCCACCATGCTCGCGCGTGCCACGTTGGTAAGCGTTGCGAGTTCGCCAACGCCAAGAATCGTTTTCATGTGCGCATTGCCACACGCATCGCGAAAACTCTTGACCTCGTCGTACAGCGCCGACCAGTTGCCGGTTAACACATGCGCCCGAGTAATCACGATATCGATTTCTTCCGCACCAGCGGCCACAGATGCGCGAACTTCGGCGAGTCGTTGTTCAATTGGAGACAGGCCCGCGGGAAATCCGGTTGATACTGCTGCAACCGGAATGTCGCTGCCTATCAGTGCATCTACGGCTGTGGCGACGTATGCGTGATAAACACAGACCGCACCAACGGTGAGGTTGAGCTCATCCGCACCTAACGCCTGCAACACTTCATGACGCACTGGATGTCGCGCCTTCGCGCACAGGCGTCGCACGTTGCCTTCGGTGTCGTCGCCCGAAAGCGTCGTGAGATCCATGCAACTGATGGCGCGAAGCAACCAACCCGCCTGCCATTCTTTCTTCACGGTTCGGCGAGCTGGCAGCGAAGCCGCACGACGCTCAACAGCGCTTCGATTGACCCGGATCGTGCGCACGATGTCCAGGTCCAGCGGGAAACCGGGATTACGCACCGGCGGCTCATCTGCGGAAGTGGGTGCCGCGGGACGAGGCGGCGAATCCACACTTGCACTTGTACCCAGAGAATTCGGGCGGGCCGTCGTTGGCCGAGCGGGATGTAGAGGAGTTACAGACATGGTTTGCACAATCTACGACGGTCGTCTGCTGTTCGCCCCCCTCAGGACGCGACCAATAATCGCATTTGGGCCCAGAGTGTCACTCAACTCTGCCTGCGCTTCTGCCGACACCTGAAGTGGTCAATCCTTCTCATGTCAGCCGTAACCGCTATGCAAATCGTTCGTCCATTCTTCCGCGCCGTTGTTCCCTGTGCCCTGGCGCTCATTGTGCTCGCGGGTTTCCCCGGCTGCAAAGCGGCCGAAACCGAGCCGATTGGCGCAGCATCTCTGATTGTCGTTCAGGGAAATCTGCAGACGGCCGCCGTTGGTACGCTGTTGCCGACGCCTGTCGTCATGCGCGTTCGCGGAACGGACGGACTGCCTCTGGCCAAAGTGCCGATCAGTTTTGCGGTGACGTCGGGCGGCGGAGTGGTTGATCCGGGTACGGTGGTCAGCGACGCGAACGGCGAAGTGAAAGCGAAGTGGTCGCTTGGTCCGCAGCAGGTTCAGCAGTCGATCGCCGCGCTTGCACCGGGACTCGATCCGGTTCTGGTGATGGCGACCGGCGTCATGCCGAGCGATCTCATTGTGGCGCAGGGCAACAATCAGTCGGCCAAGGCCAGCGCCGCGTTACCGGTTCAGCTCGTGATTCGCGTGACCGGTGGCACCAACATTCCGATTCCGGGCGTTACGGTGGCGTTTTCAATCACGGGCGGCACGGGCAGTATCAGTCCGCAGTCAGTCGTGACGAATTCGCTGGGTGAAGCGACCGCTCGTTGGACGTTGGGCAATACCGCAGGTGCGCAGCAGGCACAGGTTACGGCCGGAACGTTGGGACCGGTCATCTTGCTGGCAACGGCGACGCCGTAGTCGGTTGGTGGGCAGGTCGCTGTAACGGCTGATCGGTGGGCGATCGTTGATCCCGATCAATGGGTCGATCAACGGGGTCAGAGTCGCCGATCAATGGGGTCAGAGTCGCCGATCAATGAGGTCAGAGTCGCAGAAAAACGATACGGATTGGGCCGGACACTTTTGCCGGACATCAGGGGGTCAGACTCGTTGAACGGCGCCGCTTTCATACGCGGC